>CAZAWL010000065.1:0-9491 GCA_964488705.1 uncultured Sphingopyxis sp. | reverse complement strand
AGCGCGCAACTCCGGTCCGGATACACCGACGCCCAGGGCATAGGCTTCCTCTCCGGAGCGCGACAGGCCGGTCAGCGTTGCCTTCGCGCGCAGCGGACGCGGGGCCCAGTCCATTTGCGGCCAAGCCCGCGCAACGGGGCCGAGCATCGTGCGGCGCAGCCCACCCGGGATGAAGCGGCGGACCCTCTCCTCCTGATGTTGAAAGACCAGCCGTCGATAGCCGGCAAAGGCTTCGTCGGCCCCGTCCCCGGACAGGGCAACCGTCACTTCCTCCCGCGCCAGCTGGCTGACCCGGTACATTGGCAGCGCCGAGGCATCGGCAAAGGGCTCGTCGCAGTGCGTGGCGACCAGGTCGGCCAGCGCAAAATCGTCGGATGCGACGATGCGGGTGCGGTGGTCGGTAGCAAAGCGTCGCGCCACGATATCGGCGTGACTGGTTTCGTCGAGCAGCGCGTCGTCAAAGCCGATGGAACAGCTGTTGACCGCGCTTCGGCTCGCTTCAGCCATGAAGGCGACAACCGCCGAACTGTCGACCCCGCCAGAGAGAAAGGCCCCCAGCGGCACGTCGGACACCATGCGGCTGCGCACCGCCGCGCGCAGCAACGCGACCAGATGTTCCTCCGCCTCCGCCGCGCTGGCCGTGACGCGGCTGGAAAAGTCGAGGTCCCACCATTGCACCGGCTGTGCCGGGCCGGTGCCCCGCCGCAGATGCAAATAATGGCCGGCAGCAAGTTTTTGGACAGCGGCAACAAAACAGCTGTCGTCGGGGACGTAACCAAAGGCCATGAAATCATCGACCGCGCTCAACCGCGCCTCGACCCGCAGGGTCGGCAATTGCAGCAACCCCTTTAATTCGCTGGAAAATGCAACGCTGCCGTCGGGTAAATGGGCATAATGCAGCGGCTTTACGCCGAACCGGTCGCGCGCCAGAAACAGGCTCTGGTCGCGCGCATCGTGGATGGCAAAGGCGAACATGCCGTCGAGCCGGTCGAGGCATGCTGCGCCCCATTGTGCATAGGCGGCGAGGATGACTTCGCTGTCCCCATCCGTCGCGAAACGATGGCCGAGCGCCGCCAGTTCCGCCCGTAGCTCGCGATAATTATAGACCTCGCCATTATAGCTCAGCATCAACCGGCCGTCGGCATAGGCCATGGGCTGCGGCGACCCGGCGACGTCGATGATCGACAGCCGCAGATGGCCCAATACGACACCGGGAGCCGACCACACCCCCTGCCCGTCGGGCCCGCGATGGTGCATCGGCCCCAGCATCGCCTCAACCCGCGCCGCGTCTAATGGCCGGGGCTGATCGGGATGAAAGAGACCTGCAATGCCACACATGGCTCTGGCTACTCGCCGGTCAGCGCTGCTGCGTCAAGCGACGGACCAGCGGGTCAACGCCGCCAGCCGCCTGAACCAGCGCGGCGATGGCATCACGCCCGCCAACGCCTTCAACCGATTCCGATGCCATGATGATCGCGGTGGCGCTCTCGTCGCTCCGCAGTAACCGGGCGCGCAGGCTCTGCCATTTGACGGTTACCGGCGCATCGGTCGGTGGATTATCCCCGACGCGGTACAGCGTCATCGTCGACAATGTGCGACCGGCATTGCGCAGCGTCTGCACCCGCATGCCATCGATGGGCGGCGCGTCGCTGCTCCATGACCAATCACCATCGGGGTCGACCGCGCCCTGCCCGAACCCGACCATTTCGGCACCGTCACGTTGGTCGGCAAAGCGCGCAACGACCAGATCGACGATCTGCCCGTCGGCACTGATGAGCCGCCAGTCGGTGCGGGCCGCGGCCCCGTCAAAACGCGCCCGCCAGATGGCGTTGGGCGGCGCAAAGACCCGCCAGTCGCCCAATGTCCGGACGACCGGCGCGGCGATGGTCCGGCCATCCACCCGGTCTCCCCCGGCCAGCCAGATGGCCGGTGCGATCGCGATAAGGGCAGCCATCGTCAGCACCAGCGCTTCGGGTGCCGACCGGCCGCGCCAACCCGCGGCCAACCGCGCGCCGTCGATCGGCACGGCATCGGCATCTCGGTCGAACCAGCGTCGTGCGACCAAGCCAATGAGGAGGATGACGAGTGCGAAGAAAATCCAGCCATAGATGAGGTGATCGGCGCCAACCGCAAATTCTGCGCCCCACCGTTCCGCCATCCAGATTGTGCCAAAGGCCCGCAGGCCGTTGGCCAGTGCAGCGGTGGTCATCGCAAACAGCACGAACAGGACTCGCCGGCGCCATTGTTGAAAACACAGATGCGCGGCAAGCACCGCCAGCGCCGCCATGGCGACGAGGAATTTGACGCCCGAACACGCCTCCGCGACCCTGAAATAGCCGTTTGGTGTGGTGATGAAGATGCCTTCGAGATGGGCGGGAATGCCGGTCATCCGCAGCAGCACCATCGCCATATCGGCGGTTGCATGCTGCATGACGGGTACCAGTTCCTCCCCGGCGGGGATGAGGAACAGCGCATACCATAACGGGAATGTAAGGCCACGCGTCACCTGCGGGCCGAGCAGGGCGGGAACCACGCCGATCAGCATGACCATCAGCCCGGTATGGCGCAATATGGCGACGCTGGCGGCTTCCCCCAGCATCCAGCACATGGCACCGCCAGCGATAGGGATCAGGCCGGGCATCCAGCCATAGGGCCGCAACCGCGCCAGTTCCTCACGACGCAGCCACACCAGCCAGCCGATGATCGGCAGCAAGATCAGGCAATGGGAAAATGTCGAACTGTTCCACCACAGGCTGACGAGGTGGATCGCCGTGCTGTGGAATATGACGAGCAGGACCAACCATGCGCCCGACAGCATCGCGAGCGATCGCCGCCACAGCGCGCCAGCGTCGCCAACGGCGGCGCTCATCGCACACCACCCGTGATGTGCAGCATGTCGCCCAGCGGCGACAGCGCAGCGGCCCAGCCATAACGTTGGGCCATGCGCATGCGGGCAGCCTGGCCCATCGCCCGGCCTTTGGCCGGATCGGCCATCAACGCCGCGACGCAGTCTGCCTCCTCCTGCGACGAACCGGCGACGAGCAGGTGCAGGCCGGGTTCGGCATCGATGCCGTGCGCCGCATCGGGCGACGCGACCACCGGCCGCGCCATTGCCATCGCTTCGAGCAGCTTGTTCTGGACCCCGCGCGCAACACGCAGTGGCGCGACAACCGCCTGTGCAGCGGCCAGCCAAGGACGCGTGTCGGGAACTTCGCCGGTCACGATGACACCGGGGATGGCGGCGAGCGCGCGCACCTCCTGGCCCGGTGCCCGGCCGACAATCGCGAAATGGGCATCGGGATGAATGCCGCGCAGTATCGGCAGCGTCTCCCGCGCAAACAGCGTCACCGCCTCTATATTGGGGCGGTAATCCATCTGTCCCGTAAATACCGCCAGCGGTCCGACGGGGAGGCGATCATCGGCGATAGCGACCCAGTCCCCATCGGGCGAGAATCGATCAAGGTCGATACCATTGCCGAGCGCATGGACATTGCCTGCGCTGCAGCCCGATCGGAACAGCGCCTTTTCCGCCTCGCTCACGAACAATGCGGCGCTGGCGCGGGCCGCCACGGCGGCTTCCCACCCGGCCAATGTGCGTGCCTCGCGCGCATGGACCCAGCGCATGGGTCCGGGCCGGTCATTGGCCGCATAGGCTGCAAATTTGGCGGAATCGACGTCGACAAAATCCATCACTACCGGGCCGGAAAAGCGGTCGGGCGCCGGAACATAGTGCGCCATCTGGCTGGAAAAGGTGACGATATGCGTGATGCTGCCCTGATCGACCAAGGCATCGACGTGCCGTGCCAACGCGGGGTCGGCAAACATCTCAACCGATGCCGGCCGCCTCTTTGCCAGCGCGGCCAGAGTCGCCCAGACGGCCGACCGCGTCCTGACGTGCACGCAAATACTGGCACACAGCGGCGTCATGCGATCCAGGGCCGCCTGCCGCTCGCCCGCAGTGTCGGCCAGCGCCGCCACGTGGACGTCACCCAATTGCCGCAGCGCTTCGAACATGTGCCAGGAGCGGATGCGGTCGCCCCGGTCGGGTGGCCACGGCGCGCGATGCACCAAGAACAAGATCTGGGGCGTGGATGCGGCCATCGCTCAACCCAACTGGCGCGCGATGATCGGGCCGAGGCGGTTGGCAACAGGCAGCGGCAATTGCTTCCACAGGCGCACCATTGTCTGATATTTGCCGCTATTGGGGTTGATGTCGCGCGCCTCCCCCGTCGCACTCCAGCGCGCATAGCCGAGCGGCGCCGGCTCGAACCCCCAATTTTTCTTATAGGCTGCGGGGCCGCTGCCGACCTTTGACCGGCCAAAGTCGAACCGTGTCATGCCGCGCGCGCGCGCATGCCCCATCAGCGCGAAATACATCAGTTCATTGGCGCGCAACCCGCGTGCCGCCATGGTGCCCCCGCCCCAATAGGGCATGACGGTGCCGTCCCAGTACAGGCTGAGCACGCTGGCGACGACCGCGTCACCGTGGCGAACCGTCACAATATCTGCATCCGCTCCAAAATGGTCGAGCACCGCGTCGAACAAGCGGCGCGGAAAGACCGGGGTGCCGAGGTTGCGGACGCTGGTCGCATAGGCCGAAAAATGCCCATCGCGGTTGGCGGCGTTGTTGCCAACATCCACCCGCAGCGTACCAGCCTCGACATGCCCCAGAGCTTTACGCACCTCGGCGCGGTGTTTGCGCGGGATGGCCAGCAACTCCGCCTCGTCATCAGCGGCGAGCGGACGAACAAAGCCGAGATGGCTGTCGTTGATCGGCTGCCATCCGGCCGGACAGCACCCACCGCGCAGCTCGACGCTGTCGACGCCGCAATCGCGGGCGAGGTCGATGGCCGCATCGGCAAGTGCAGCGGCCGTCATGTCATCGTCGGCGAGTATGCCGCCGCCGACCGCAAAGCCGGTGGAAACCAGCGCGCTGCCGAACAAGCGCGAGCGGATATGGTGCAGCGGCAACAGGCCGACCATCGCGCCGGTGGCGTCGCGCGCAACAAGCAGATGCCAGCGATGACCCGTCGCCGCCTCTATCGCCTGACCCCAGGCAGCGCTGTGAAAGGGCGTGGCCGCACCCGCCGCGTTGACCAGAAAGGCCGTCAGCTCGTCTTGCCCGGCACCCTGGCTGACGGTCACCGGCGGCCGCCCACGGCCATGCTCCGTCCCGGTCATCGCATTCACGCGACCGGGTCCGGCTGTGTCGCCGCAAGGCCCGGCACCAATGCGTCGACCCGGCCCCATCGAAAATCACGCAGCAGCCGTTCAAGCTTGCCCGACATGGCCGACAGGCGGCTGTAATGGCGCAGGCGCGACCTGACCGGAGCGTTGGCGACGCGCGGTTGATCGGGGTCAACCTCCCACGGGTGAAAGTAGAGCATGGCCGGCTGTCCGGCGTCATTGACTTGACGTATTGCCCAGCGCGAAAAGGCATAGGGCAACATGCGAAAAAAGCCGCCGCCGCCCGCCGCCAAAGTCCGGCCTCCCAGGCGGGCCGTGGTGACCGGCAATTCCATCATCGCCGAATCGGCGACCGGGCGCCAGGCAAAGCGCGGACTATCCGGCCATCCATAATGGTCATGCACCACCGGTGCGACACTCGACGAATAGGCATAGCCCGCCGCCGCCAGTTCCTCATGCGCCCAGGGTGTACGGCGGTCGATGGAAAAACTGGGTGCACGGTATCCGATTATTGCCTTGCCGGAGATATCTTCCAATATCGCGCGTGTCCGGCTCAGGTCGGCGCGGAATGCAGCGCGATCCATGTTGAAAACACGCTGATGGTCGTAACCATGGCTCGCCAGCTCATGCCCCGCATCGACAATCCTGCGGATCAGCGCGGGTGCGCGTTCCGCGACCCAGCCAAGCGTGAAAAATGTACCCTTGACCCCGGCACTGTCGAACAATGCCATCACGCGGTCGGTATTGCGTTCGACGCGCAGCTCCAGCCCGTCCCAGTCCCCGCGGTCGATGCAGTTTTCAAACGCACCGACCTGAAACCAGTCCTCTATGTCGACGGACAGGCCATTTATGACTGGCGCATCACGTTGCATCGTTCGTCCCCGCGCCCTTTCCCGGTGTGGCTGACCGTCGCCGGTCGTGCGTTGGACCGGTCCGGCCCCTAGAGCCTGATCGTCTTTGTCCGAAGCGCTCTGCGCTTCTCACAAAGACGTGAATCAGGCTCCATCCAATGTCGAGACCATGATTCACGCCTTGGGATGCACCATCCCAAGACGATCATGGTCTAGACCGTGTTCGATTTTGATTGAATCAAAATCGCGGTCCAGTGTCCTTGTTTTTCGCGATGTCCAGGTCGTACGGTGTGTCCGCCTCACTCGCAATCGCTCTCAGTGTCGCGTTTCAGGCTGCCCGTCCAGAGGCCGGGAAACTCGGTTTTTCACCCTGCTCCACCCACTGGATCATCAGCGCAAGGACGCGGCGGATGGCCGCATCCTGCTCGTCGCAGCGTGCCTCGAGCGCGGCGACGCGCGCGCGCAGAGCGGCGACCTCGTCGCTGCTCGCGGCTTCGACCGACGGTTCTGCGTCCATGGCCACAGAATGGAGATTGACGACCTCGGCGAGCGGGGGCGGCGCCGGCTTCACGGCGACGTCGGCCACATCATCATGTCCGGCGCCAGCATCGCTGCTGTCGGTCCAACCGTCGGCCATTGCCCCGTCGTCGACAGGCAATGACGGGTCGAACGCCGCGGCGGAAAAGCCGGGGGCGACGACATCTTCCAGCGGCGGCTGGACCGGCATTTCGTCGACCCGCTGGGCCATGGGCACAATCGGCGTCGATGGCGGCTCAACCAGTTCCTCGGGCGAAAGGCCCATATCGAACACGACAAGCCGGACATCGTCACCGCTCAGCTCATGCTTTTCTTCGACGGCGCCGTGCAGCAACAGCCGGCTGGCGACGCTGTTGACCCGACGCGGGATGCCCGCAGTCGCACGCCATAATTCATCAAACAGATCATTGGTAAAGCGTGGATTATCCGCCCACCCGACAAGACGCAGGCGGTGGAGGAGATAGGGCTCCAATTCCTCCGGCAGCATCGCCTCGAGGTGGTGGGTAGCAATCACGCGCTGGCGCAGCTGTTCCAGCTGCGGCGACGCCAGCGTCGTCCGGAATTCCGGCTGGGCCAGCAAGAATATCTGCAACAACGAGGATTCACCGAGTTGAAAGTTGGACAGCATGCGCAGCTCTTCCAACGCGCTGACTGCCAGATTCTGCGCCTCGTCGACGATCAGCAAGGTGCGGCGGCCCGCCCGCGCTTCTTCGTGGAGGAAATTCTCTATCCCCGCCAACGCGTCGGACTTGGCCGGGCTGGCGATGGCAACGCCAAATGCATCGGCAACCATGCGCAACAGGTCGGCATCGGCCACCTGCGTCGACACGAGGCGCGCCGCCGTCAACCGCATCGGGTCGATCGCGTCCATGACATGACCAACCAACGTCGTCTTGCCGGAACCGACCTCGCCGGTGATGACGATGAAGCCTTCACCTTGTGCCAGGCCATAGCCCAGATAGGACATGGCCGTGCGGTGCGTTGCGCTTTCAAACCAGAAACGCGGGTCAGGCGTCAGCTGGAACGGCCGCGCGCTAAATCCATAAAAACTGTCGTACATAGCCCCAATGCATCCCTTGTTGCGCGCTGCGCCTGCTGTCCAACCCTTCGTCAGAAGGAATAACGCAGCCCCAGCAGTGCCGATCCAAAGACCCGCGAATTGAACCCGTCCTGATCGATCGTGTTAATCGACACGGCGGCATTACCCTGCAAGCGTGGCAAGAACGCGTGGCTGAGCGCCGCCGAAGCGCCGGCAGAAAGCGCGTCAGTGCCGAACCCGCCATCAAACCATGTCGCATAGGCACTCGCGCCAAAGCTGGTGCGCCGCGTCAAGGCGGTCGATGCCGACAAGAAGGCGTAATAGGTTTCGTCGACCGCGCCGTCGAGCCCGGGAATCGCCACCAGCCCGTTTGCGACATAGGTCCGGCGATCGTAACCCAATGCTGCGCCCAGGCTCCAACCGCTGACCTGGCTCGACATCGACAGCGTCGCCCCGCGATTGCGGAACGCAAAGCCCGTCGTGTTGCCCAGATCCGGCGTCAGGCAGGTACCGCCCGACGCGCCAAAGGCACAGCTGCCGAACGACCCGTCAGTGCCATTGCGAACCACGCTAAAGTCGGTCGGCAATGCCGCCAGCCCGGCTGACAGCGAGCGCCCGACAGTGCTGAGCGAATCATAGATACCCAGTTGATAGGCGGTGCTGCGGGTGGCCTGCCACGACAGGCTGCCGGTATAGATGGTGTCGCCGTAACGGCGGCCAACGCGCGCTTCCGCGCTCAATCGACGCGAGGGTCGCCATTGCACCCCTGCGTCATAGATGAGGCCGTCGGTTTCAAACGCTATCGCGCGCGGCTGCGCCGGGTCAGCGACAAGCCGACCATTGGCGTCGGTGACCGGCACGCCCGTGCCCGTCAACAGCGGCGGGCGGTAACTCACCTCAATGTCTTCGTAGCCAACGCCGCCTACCAGCGCCAGCGTCGGGCTGACCGGTACGGTCAGATCAAACCGGCCGAACAGCCCTTCATAGCGTTGGTCGAGTTGACCACTATCGTCACGGTCCCACCCGCCCGATAGGCGCCAGCCGACCGGCAACCGGCCCGGCGCCATGCCAATGCTGGCGACAGCCGCGTGGTTGGTGGATTCGTCGAAACTGCCGATGGTTGCCGCGCCGCCCGTCAGCGACGGCTGAAACTCGACGTCGCTGCGGCTATAGCCAAAGCGGTAGGCACCGCCGACATCGACATCGCCAAAACGGCGGCCAAATGTCGGCCCGGCATAGAAAGAATAGAGGTTGGCCGTGTTCGAACGGTCACCGGTCACCAGGTCGGCTGTCCCGCCGCGCCCGTCGATGCCGGCGCGCGTCGCGAGCGCCCCGGCTTCGATGGCGAAACCCTGCGTCAGGTCATAGCGTCCGCGAACGAGCCCGCTGATCACATCATTGTCGAGCAGAGGGTCGTCCCAGCTGATCCGCCGTTCATAGCGGATGTTGGCGCCCAACTGTGCCCGCCGCGTCGATATATTGGCGTCGACGCCCGCTGCGACGGTGGAGTAGGTCAGCACCTCCCCGCCATTGGTGAATTCGCCGGTCAATACCTGACCGACCTCGATATAGGGTGCAACGTCTACGCGCGGCCGGTCATTGGCACGCTCGTCTGCGTCACGATCGCGCTGGTTGTTGCCGCGGCGGTCGCGGGCGGGCGCAGTCGACGCCGAATCCGACGCCCGGTCGAGCGACGGCGCATTGGCGGGCAAGCCGATGTCATTATCGACGATCTGCGCCTGCGCGCCCTGCGCGGATGCCAGCACCGCCGTCGCCACGCCAGCCAACAGCAAACGGGATGTACGGGAGAGGTTGAAACTGCGGGGCATATTAGCCTCCTTCTCCATAATAGCTGCCGAAACGGCGGCCTTCGGGCG
>CAZAWL010000064.1:0-9669 GCA_964488705.1 uncultured Sphingopyxis sp. | reverse complement strand
CCGTCATAATCAGTGCCCAATGCGACAAAGTTGATGCCGACGAGGTCGCGAATATGCCGCATCGCCCGCGCGGTATCGCGCGGTTCGGTGCCGCACACGGCACCAGCCCAGACGCCGACACCGATCACGCCGCCGGTGCGGGCCACCCCGCGAATCTCTTCATCCGACAGGTTGCGATTTTCGCGGCACGTGGCCTGCACGCCGCCGTGGCTCGCCACCACCGGGCGCGTTGCCATGGCCAGCACATCGGCTTTGCAGGCGGCGCTGCAATGGGCGATGTCGACGATGATGCCGCGACGTTCCATTTCACGCACCACCCGCCGGCCGAGCGGGGTCAGTCCGCCCTTGCGCTCGCCATGCATCGACCCGGCAATTGCATTGTCGAAAAAATGGACAAGGCCCGCCATGCGCACCCCGGCGCGATAGAGCCGGTCGAGATTTTCGAACCGCCCCTCCAGATTCTGTAACCCCTCGACCGAAAACAGCGCGCCCACGGTTTGGCGCCCCTCACCCCGTTCGCGCATCAGTGCCGCGACATCGCGACGCGTGAAAATATGCATCAACGCGCCATTGCTGCCCCGCACGGCCGCCGCCAGTTTCTGTCCGTGGAACAGCGTTCGCTCGAGCGGGGAAAACCATGTCCGCATCGGCTGTTGCTGCGCAATGGCAAGCAGCCACAGGTTGTCGCTGTCCGGGTTGCTCTGATAATTCTGTCCCCATGGCGTCTGGGACACCGATGAAAAGGTCGCGAGCGCGACGTTGCCGGCATTGAGACGCCGTAAATCGACATGCCCCCGATCTGACGCAGTAAGCAGGTCGCGGTCCCACAACAGCTGGTCATTGTGCAGGTCGGCAATCGCGAGTTCGGTATGAAGGCCGCGCGCATTGACCCCCGCCTTGGCCATCGTGCCGATTGTCTTGTTCATCGCGCGATCGGCCAACGGGCCACCCAGCGTCAGCAGCGCCGCCAGCGCCAATGCGAGGATGACGACCGCCAAATTGACTATACGCCGCATATCCCCCTGCCCCCCTTTTCTTTGAGCGTGCCTATCCCTCGCCGGTCGCGATGGAGTCGGTACGGCGACGCAGCGTTACCCAATCGAAGGCCGGGCGGCCGTCCTCCGCCGCGTGGTGTTCGCGCGAAACCTCCGTCCACTCCGCCATGTCGGCGATGTCGAACCGGACATCGCCATCGGCGTCCATGTGAACCTCGGTCAATTCGATGCGATCGGTCAGGGCGAGTGCCGCGGCATAGATTTCGGCGCCGCCGATGACGCAGACGTGCGGCGCATTGGCAACCCGCAGGGCCGTTTCCAGCGAATCGGCGCGTTCGGCACCTTCCTCTGCCCAGTCGGGGTTGCGGGTGATGACGATGTGGCGCCGCCCCTCCAACAGGCCGGGCAGTGAATCAAATGTCTTGCGGCCCATGATCATCGGCGTGCCCATAGTGAGGCGCTTGAACCGTCGCAAATCCTCCGGCAGCCGCCAGGGCAGCGCGCCGTCGCGCCCGATGACGCCATTCGCTGCCCGCGCCAGGATCATGACGACTTCAGGCCGGTTCATGCTGATTTGGTCCCCACCCAGGTCGCGTGACCCATCTTGCGCCCGGCCGTCCCCTGCCCCTTGCCATACAGGTGCAGCTTGCACGCCGGATCCGCCAGATAGTCGGCCCACCGGTCGGCCGCGTCGCCGACAAGGTTGTGCATGACGACCGGCTGCGCGACGAGCGCGGTACCGCCCAACGGCAATCCGCATATCGCGCGGATATGGTTTTCGAACTGGCTGGTGACCGCCCCTTCGATGGTCCAGTGTCCGCTATTATGCACCCGGGGGGCAAATTCGTTAAAGAGCGGGCCGTCGGCAGTGATGAAAAATTCGCAGGCCATGACACCGACATAATCAAGCGCCTGTGCCAGCGCCATGGCATGACCGCGCGCCGCGTCCAGATGCGCCTGCACGGCCGGTTGCGCGGGTACCGTGCTGCTGGCCAGAATGCCGCCCTGATGGACATTTTGGGGACAGTCCCACATTGCCACCGCGCCATCGCGTCCGCGCGCCAGCAGAACCGATGCCTCGCCAGCAAAATCGACAAAGGCTTCGACCACCGCGTGCGACGTGCCGATGCAGTCCCATGCCGCGGCCGCCTCTCCCGCGTCGGAGATGCGCACCTGTCCCTTGCCGTCATAGCCTTCGCGCGCGGTCTTGAGGATGGCGGGACCGCCCAACCGCGCCATGGCGTCGGCCAGTTCCTGCCGCGTGGTCACGGGTTCGTAGCTGCCGACGGGGATGCCGCATTCGCTGGCGAATGCCTTTTCCCGAATCCTGTCCTGAGCCACCGCCAGCGCCTTTGGCCCCGGCGCGACGGGCCGATGCTCGGCCAGATGCCGGATCGTGTCGACCGGCACATTTTCAAATTCAAAGGTTACGACATCCACCGATTGCGCAAACCCGTTCAGCGCCGACACATCATCATAGGCTGCCGCGATGTGCGCATGGGCGACGTCGGCGGCCACGGCGTTGCGTTCCGGCGCGAATATATGCGTGCGATAACCCAGCTGCGCCGCCGCCATGGCCAGCATCCTGCCGAGCTGGCCACCACCGACGATGCCGATTGTCGCACCCGGACCAACGACATGCGTCATGCGGCGGGCGGGTCCTGCGGACGTTCGGCCACGCCGGCGCTATTGCTGGCCCGCCAGTCATCGAGCCGCTGGGCGAGCGCGGCGTCACCATTGGCGAGTATTGCGGCGGCCAGCAATGCGGCATTGATGGCCCCGGCCCGACCGATAGCCAGCGTTCCGACGGGAATGCCCGCCGGCATCTGGACGATCGACAACAGGGAATCCATGCCGGAAAGCGCCTGCGACTGGACGGGCACGCCGAATACGGGAAGCCGCGTCATCGCAGCAACCATGCCCGGCAGATGGGCGGCGCCGCCCGCGCCGGCGATGATCACCTGCAGCCCGGCGGCGACGGCGCCATTGGCAAAGGCGTAGAGGCGGTCCGGCGTCCGATGGGCCGACACGATACGCACGTCATGGTCGATGCCCAGCTGCGCAAGCGTTTCCGCCGCGTGACGCATCGTGTCCCAGTCGGACTGGCTACCCATGATGATGGCGACCGGCGGTCGCGTCATGCCCATGACCTTTGCTGCTCAGTTGGAATGTCTGCACTGTCGATAGCGAGGCGCCAATAGATGGGCAATCGCCAAAGCCACGGTTTTTCGACCGGCTCCACCCCGGCAGCGCAAATAACTCCTTAACCAGCCGGGGCTATGACGGTGTGAGGGGACCGCCCGCCCACGGAGAATCCATGCAGCACTCCCCTGTCAGAACAGTCGCAGAAGGCCCGGCGGCGTCCATCGCTCCGCAGGTCGAGAGCGAACTACGCGCCGAATTGGTGCGCCTGCAGCGCGAGAACCGCCTGCTCAGCATCGCGCTTGCCGAAATGGAACGGGTGGCGGAACGCGATATGCTGACCCCGCTCTATAACCGGCGCTATTTCCTGTCGGCACTGCATCGACGCATCGCCGCGCTAGAGACAAAGGATGAGCGCAGCGCGCTGATCTATATCGACGTCAACGGGCTGAAAAAACTCAATGACAGCTATGGCCATGCCGCAGGCGACCTGGCGCTGATCGAAATTTCGCAGCGCCTGTCGGCCACGATGCGCCGCGGCGATGTGCTAGCACGGATCGGCGGTGACGAATTCGGGCTGCTGATCGACCAGATCACGCTGACGGAGGCGAAATCATGGGCCCGCCGGTTACAGGCGGCGATCGAGGAGAAACCCGTCCACTATGGGGCACAGTCGATCGCGCTGAGCGCCGCCTTTGGCGTGGCGATGGTCGAACGCGACACCAGCGCGGAGGAAATCATCGGCCGCGCCGATGCCGCCATGTATCGCGCCAAGCGCGCGCCCTAAGCCAAGGAAAGCGCCCTATCGGCCGACGGTAACAGTGACCGCCCGCCGGTTCTGGGCCCAGCTGGCCTCATCCGAACCCAGGGCAACAGGGCGTTCCTTGCCATAGGATACGACCGTGATGCGCGACGCGTCGACACCCAGTGACGCGAGATAATTGCGCGCGGCATTGGCGCGGCGTTCCCCCAGCGCGAGATTATAGTCGCGCGTGCCGCGTTCGTCGGCATGACCTTCGACGGTGATCCGCACTGCGGGATAGCGGGCCAACCATTGCGCCTGGCTGGCGAGCGCGGCCCGGTCGATATCGTCGATATTATAGCGATCGGTGTCGAAATAGATGGTGTCGCTGGAAACGCTCGCCACAAAATCTTGCTGGCTGCCCGGCACAACCGTGTTGCCAATGCCCGCATTGGGGTCACGGCCATTATTATATGTGTCCTCTGTGACCGGTGGCAGCTCTGCCGGAGCACGATTGCGCGTACAGCCAGCCAGCGCAACAACCGCCATGCCCACCAATACCGCCTGACTTGTCTTACGCATCGTGCATCTCCTCTTGCTTGCGCCCCATAATGGTCAATTTCACGTTAGACACAATCATGCCGGGCACCTGAACCAAAACTGTATCACGGCAGGACAGGGCCCCATGCGGGGTCTGAGCCATCGACCGGGGTCGGCAGGCGGCGCAAATTGACGCCGGTCAGGTCGACCTGAAAAATCTGGCTGGTGCCGTTGCGGCCCTCCGTCGTCCGGAAAAACTGGATGATGCGGCCATTGGGCGACCATGTCGGCGCCTCGTCCTGCCAGCTGTCCGTCAACAGGCGTTCACCGCCGCCGCCGGGCGTCATCACGCCAATGCGGAAATTGCCGGCGATGCGCGTAAAGGCGATCAGGTCGCCGCGCGGGCTCCATTCGGGCGTCGCATAGCGACCGCCGCCAAAGCTGATGCGCTGCTGGTTCGACCCGTCGGCGTTCATGACATAGATTTGCTGTGCGCCGGACCGGTCGCTTTCAAACACGATGCGCTGTCCGTCGGGTGAGTAACTGCCGCCGACATCGATGCCCGGGCTGTCGGTCAGCCGGCGCGGCGTGCCGCCCTCTGCGGGGATGCGGTAAATGTCGGTGTTTCCGGCCACGGCCATCGAAAACAGGATAAAGCGCCCATCGGGTGACCAGCGCGGAGCAAAGGTGGCGTTGCTGCTTTCGTGCACGACCTGCTGCGTTCCCGCATCGACATTATAGACATAAACGCGCACCCGGTCGGCCAGATAGCTGACATAGACGATGCGGCTATAGTCGGGCGAAAAACGCGGCGTCAGCGCAATTGCCTGACCATTGGTGATGAAACGATGGTTCGCCCCGTCGGAGTCCATGATAGCGAGCCGTTTGATGCGCGCATCCTTCGGTCCTGTTTCGGCGATATAGGCGATGCGACTGTCAAAAAACGGGGCTTCGCCCGACAGGCGCGAATAGATGGCGTCGGCACAGCGGTGCGCCGCGCGCCGCCAGTCACGCGGCTGCACGACAAAGCCGCTGCGCGTCAATTCGCTGCCAAGCGCCATGTCATAAAGATAGCAGCCGACCGTCAAATTTCCCGCCGCATCGGCACGGACGAAACCCTGGACCAGCGATTCCGCACCGGTACCGCGCCAGCTGGCGAACTGGGGGGCGGTGACTTCGGCCATGCCGACCGCGCGCAGCCCCGTCGGCCCTTGCGGTGCATAAAGGCCCGATCGTTCAAGGTCGGCGGCGATGACTTCGGCAATCTGTGTGCCGAGAACCGATGTGTTGCCTGCCGCCGTCGCCACGCTGGCCGGTGTCGCAAACCCGGTGACGATGACGCTCGTGCGGTCCTGCACCAGTTCGCCGGTCACGGTTTCACGCGGCGGTGCCTGTGGTCCGGTCGCTGCCGGGGTTGACGATGCCGCCTGCGGTGTCGGGGCAGTCTGGGCAACCGCGACAGAGGATAGTCCGGCAAGGGCACAGACCAACGCAAAAAGTGAACGGATCATGATGGTCATCTCTTGTCGAAGTCGAGCGTATAGGTCTGCCAATAGCTGTAATGCTCGCTTGGCAGGTTGGCAAAGGGTGCGGCGAGTTGAATAGCCCGCCGGGCACATTCTTCAAAGCGCGCAACCTGGGGGCGGTTGCTGTCGGTCACGCCGACGGTGTTGACGCTGACCAGCCGATCCAGTCCGCCGGTCTGGGTCAGCCGGAACACGATGGTCGTGCGCAACTGGTCCACATCGAGCCCTGATACGCGGCAGCTATTCCATGGTCCGCGCACCTCGCTGTTGATGCTGACGCGGATGTCGGCGCGAATTTCCGCCGCCGTCTGTACGGCCGGTGGCGTCGTCGCGCGCGCGTTGCGCTGGGCATCACGTGCGACCCCGGCGGCAATACCGTCGAGCGCACCGGTCGGCCGGACGTCGCGCGTCGGACGTTGAGGCTGCTGGTTGGTGGTGGCGGGCGTGGCGGGACGCGTCGGCTGTGCCGGCCGCTGCCGTTCGGTCTGCCGTGGCGGCACCGGCCGATCAACGACCGGACGAGGCGGCGGGCGCTCGATATCCCGGCGCGGGCGGGGCTGTGGCGAGGGCGTGACCCGGGCGGGCACGGGTCGTTCGGGCTGAGCCACCGGCGGTTTCGGCGGCGGCGGCGCGTCGTCGCTATCCGGGTCGCCCAAGCGGGCAGCGGGGGGTGCATCGCTGACCACGGGCGCCGTCGACACGGGTGCGGTTTCTGCGATGATATCGACCGCCATGGGCGGATTTTCGAACTTGACCGGGTTGGGCGCGAATTGGAGCGAAAGGATGGCGAACAGCAGGATGTGCGCCGCCAGCGCCACCCCAATGCCGACCCCCTCTGCCCGGTCTATCGCCCTCGCCATGACGCAGCCCTATCGCGCGTCAGATGAACTGGTGGTGACCATCGACACGCGCGACAGGCCGGCACGGTTCAGCTCGCCCATCACGCGCATCACCCGGCCATAGTCGAGCGACCGGTCGGCCCGCAGCATGACCCCGCGTGCGGCATCGTCGGCCTCGCGTTCCTGTGCGGCGACGGCATCCAGCCGGGCGGGCAGTGCCGCCATTGTCACCGGCGCATCGTCGATGAACAATTCGCCGGCGGCGTTCATGCTGATCTGCACCGGCGGCTGCTGCGGCTGGTCGAGCGGACGGGCATTGGTATCCGGCAGGTCGAGCGGCACGCCGCTGGTCAGCAATGGTGCGGTCACCATGAAGATGATGAGCAGCACCAGCATGACGTCGACCAGCGGCGTCACGTTGATTTCGGCCATCGGTGCACGGCGTGTGGAGCCACGCCGGCCGCGGGAAACCGACCCGTGCAGTCCCATCGCCATCAGCGTTCCTTTTCCAGTTCACGCCCCAGCATAGCGTGAAAGCCGTCGGAAAAACGGAACAGCAGCGATTCAATCCGCCCCAGATGATGGGTAAAGCGGTTATAGGCGATGACCGCGGGGATCGCCGCAAACAGGCCGATAGCCGTCGCGAACAACGCCTCCGCAATGCCTGGCGCCACGACTGCGAGGCTGCTGTTGCCGGCGGTGGCAATGCCGGTAAAGCTGCGCATGATGCCCCACACCGTGCCGAACAAGCCGACAAAGGGCGCGATCGACCCGACCGTCGCCAAAATGTTCAACCGTTCGCCAAGCCGGTCCATTTCCATGCCGATCGCGCTTTCGAGCGCGGCGGACAGCCTTTCCCTGACGCCGGCCCGGTCGACAATGGGACGCGATGTCGACCGCCGCCATTCACCCAACCCCGCTGCGAGCACGCGGCCGCCCGACGTTTCGCTACGCTGGCTGTCCGTGCTGAATTTGTCGACATCAGCCGCGCGCCAGAATTCGCGTTCAAACTGTTCCAGTTCACGACGCGTGCGCGACAGCCGCCGACCATGTCCGATGATGATCGCCCAGGTCCAGATCGACGCCGCGATCAGTCCGATCATCACGGCCTTCACGACAATATCGGCCTGCAGAAACAGGCCGATGGGCGACATGGTCGAAGGTTCGAGAGAGAAAAGTTCGTTCATATAAGCCTCTAGCCGTTGGGGCTGTGTGCATCGGGAAATGTGAACCGGCCCTGCATGATGGCGCGAAATCGTTCAACCCATTCGGCGGGTTGCCGCCGCGCCCGCCCGGTCGGCGCGACAAAGGCCGCAGTCACCCGCGCCTGGGTGAGGACTACATCACCGCAACGGATCGTCTGGCTGATGTCGACACTCGCACCGCGCACCGCATCGACGACACTGGTGACAAGCAATTCGTCATCAAGCCGGGCTGGTGCGCGATACCGGATGGCGAGGTCGGTGACCGCCCACGCCCCCTCCCCCGCTTCGTTGGCGGCGCGCTGATCAATGCCGGCCAACCGCAGCATGTCGGACCGGGCACGTTCCATATAGCGCAGATAATTGGCGTGATAGACGATGCCCGACAGGTCGGTGTCTTCAAAATAGATGCGCACGGCAAACAGGTGGCGCGGACCATCGAAACAACCGGCTGGCGCGGACGGGGGGAGGATGTCGCTCACGCCGATGCGCATAGCCCAGTGCGGAGTCGCGGGCAAAGCGCTATTTTCCTGCGGCCCTGACCAGCCGGGGCGGTGCAGGCCGAAAAGCTTATCGCGCGGTCGGGACGCTAATCCGCCTGATCAAATAGTCCGTCCTGCGCGCCGGCCGGCGGCGTCAGGCCCAAATGCCGCCATCCGGGCGGATTGAGCGCGCGCCCGCGCGCCGTCCGGGCAATCAGGCCGAGCTGCAACAAATAGGGTTCGATGACATCCTCTATCGTATCGCGCGGTTCGCTGAGGCCGGCCGCCAGCGCCTCCACCCCGACCGGCCCGCCCCGATAAATATCGGCGATCATCGTCAGATAGCGCCGGTCCATCGCATCGAGGCCCAGGGCGTCAACTTCCAGCCGGTTGAGCGCCGCGTCGGCAGCACGGGCGTCCACCACATCAGCCCCGGCGGCATGGGCAAAGTCGCGCACCCGACGCAGCAACCGCCCGGCGATACGCGGCGTCCCGCGCGCGCGGCGGGCGATTTCGAGCGCCCCGTCGGCCGCGATGGCGAGGTCGAGCAGACCGGCTGCCCGCCGGATCACCTGTTCCAATTCGCCATGTGAATAGAAATTGAGCCGCACGGGAATCCCGAACCGGTCGCGTAGCGGCGTCGTCAGCAAGCCTTGCCGCGTCGTCGCGCCGACCAGGGTAAAGCGCGGCAGGTCGATGCGCACGCTGCGCGCCGACGGCCCCTCGCCGATCATGATGTCGAGCGCGCGGTCCTCCATCGCCGGATAGAGGATTTCCTCGACCGCGGGCGACAGGCGATGAATCTCGTCGATGAAGAGGACGTCGCCATCCTCCAAATTGGTGAGCAGCGCCGCAAGATCGCCCGCCTTGGCGATGACCGGGCCGGATGTGGCGCGAAAACCCACGCCCATCTCCCGCGCCATGATCTGCGCCAGCGTGGTCTTGCCGAGGCCGGGCGGGCCAAAAAACAGCACATGGTCGAGCGCCTCGCCCCGCGCTTTCGCGGCGGAAATGAACACGCGCAGATTCTCCCGCGCGGCCTGCTGCCCAACGAACTCGTCGAGCGTCTTGGGCCGCAGCGCCGCGTCGGCATCGTCCGGGGTGCGCGTGGGGGTGAGGTGGGGGTTGGTGGTCATCACTTTGGCAAATACGGCAAACCAAGCGCCGACGCTATCTCCTCACTTGAATGAGTGCCTGATTT
>CAZAWL010000063.1:0-9670 GCA_964488705.1 uncultured Sphingopyxis sp. | reverse complement strand
CATAGGCCTGCGCGATAAAAATCGTCGCAAAGCTCATATACATCATCGACCCGTCGAGGTTGAAGCTATAGCCGAGCGGCAGCATGAAGCCCGAAATGCGGCGCGGCACGCCGAACCGGTCGAGCTGTTCAAACAGCTTTGGCAGCGCGGCTTCGGATGATGCCGTCGAAAAGGCGATCAACATCGGTTCACGGATGTAGCGGATCAGCGTCCATATCCGTCGACCAAGGAAGATCGCACCGATCCCCAGCAGGATAACCCACAGGATGGTCAGCGACAGATAGAATTCGGTGACCAGTTCGGCATAGGTGGCAAGGATGCCCAGCCCCTTGTCCGCTACCACCTTGGCCAGCGCGCCGAACACCGCAAAGGGCGCGAAACGCATGACATAGGCGGTAATCTGCAACATCATTTCGGCCAGCGCATCGGCCCCGCGCACCAGCACCGCGCCCTTTTCCCCTATCGCCGACAACGCAACCCCGGCGAACAGTGAAAACACCAGAATCTGGAGAATGTTGTTGGCCGCCATCGCTTCAAAGGCGTTCTTTGGGAAAATGTGCAAAATGAAGTCGAAGAAGTTGAGCGTCGCCACCTCGCCCACGTCCGCGCCTGCCGCCGCGGTCACATTGACGCCCGCGCCGGGTTGAAACAGGTTGACCATGACGAGGCCGAGGGAAATCGAAATCAGGCTGGCGATGATGAACCAGGTGATCGCACGAAAGCCGATCCGCCCCAGCGCGGTGCTGTCGCCCATATGCGCGATGCCCGCCACGATCGTGGACAGGATCAGCGGCGCGACGAGCATTTTGATGAGATTGAGGAAAATGCTCGACAGCAACCCGAACGTATCGATGTAGAATTTCTTGAGGTCGCCGGTGGTGCCGAGCGGCCAGATTTCCACCGTCCCCGGAACGACAAAACGATAGACCAGCCAGCCGACCAATACGCCCAGCGCCATGCCGAGCAAAATATACCAGGTCAGTTTCTTGTCCATCTGTCGCTTCCCCACCCTCTGGCCGGGCGTCGTTGCGCCCGCTCTACCTTGTGGCCGGTGACGGCGCGATTGGCAACCGGCAGGTGACGGCGAGCGGTGCCTGGCTCTACCCGCACTGCCCCCGGTGCAGGAGTTTTTGATCCGCGAGCACCAGCGCCATCATCGCGGCAACGACAGGGGTACCGCGAATGCCGACGCACGGGTCGTGCCGCCCCTTGGTGCGGATGTCGGTCGCTTCGCCGCCCCGCGTAATCGTCGGCACCGGCGTCAATATGCTGCTCGTCGGCTTAAACGCGACGCGGACCACCACCGGCTGACCCGTCGAGATGCCACCGGCAATGCCGCCAGCGTGGTTGGCAAGAAATTCCGGGGTCCCTTCGGCACCGGGCCGCATGGCGTCGGCATTTTGCTCCCCCGTCAGCCGGGCAGCGGCAAAGCCATCGCCAATCTCCACAGCCTTCACCGCATTGATGCCCATCATCGCGTGCGCCAGCTCGGCATCGAGCTTGGCATAGAGCGGCGCGCCCCATCCGGCAGGCACGCCCGTCGCCACGCATTCGACCACGGCGCCCAGTGATGACCCGGCCAGCCGCGCGTCATCAACCAGTTTCTCCCACCGCGCCGCCGCCGCCGCGTCAGGGCAGAAAAACGGGTTGCGACCAATTTCATCGGCATCGAAATGGGCCGGGTCGATGGCGTCGCCGCCGATTTCGCTGACATAGGCGCAAATGCTGACTTCGGGGATGACCAACCGTGCGACAGCACCCGCCGCCACCCTGCTCGCCGTTTCGCGCGCACTCGACCGGCCGCCGCCACGATAATCACGCAGGCCATATTTGGCGTCATAGGCATAATCGGCATGACCGGGACGATAGCTGTTCGCTACCTCCGAATAATCCTTTGACCGCTGGTCGACATTGTCGATGATGAGGCTGATGGGCGTGCCCGTGGTGCGCCCGTCGAACACACCCGACAGGATGCGCACCTGGTCCGGTTCCTGCCGCTGCGTGGTATATTTGGACTGGCCGGGGCGACGCGCGTCGAGCAATGGCTGGATGTCGGCCTCCTGCAACGACAGGCCGGGCGGGCAGCCATCGACCACCGCACCAATCGCCGGGCCATGGCTTTCACCCCACGTCGTGAAGCGGAACATATGGCCGAAACTGTTGCGGCTCATCCACGGCTCTCCATAAACTCAATCCGGTTGCCAAACGGGTCTTCGGAAAAAAAGCGCTGGCGACCATCAACCGGATTATCGCTGATCACCAGACGTCCGGCATCGACCATAGCCGCAGCAAGCGAGGCGAGGTCATCCACCGCGATGGCGATATGCGCCTTTTTCGCGGCGCGGAAATCCGGGTCGACGCCCATATGCAGCTGATGCGCGCCAAGCTGGAACCAGCACCCGCCGCGGCCAGCCAGTTCGGCGGGCTTGGCAACTTCGCTGAGGCCGACGATGTCGCCATAATAGGCCCGCGCCGCATCCTCCCCGCCAGCCGGGATGGCAATCTGGACATGGTCGAGCGACGGTCCCGTCATCACGCCAACGCGATGTCCGGCGCATCCTCCTGCTTCATGCCGACCGTGTGATAGCCTGCATCGATATGGTGCGTTTCGCCGGTCACACCGCGCGACAGGTCGGACAGAAAATAGAGCGCACCGCCGCCGACATCGTCGATGGTCACGTTGCGGCGCAGCGGCGCATTATATTCGTTCCATTTGAGGATATAGCGGAAATCGCCGATGCCCGACGCGGCGAGCGTCTTTATCGGCCCGGCGCTGATGGCGTTGACGCGAATGCCATCCGGCCCGAAATCATTGGCGAGATATTGCACGCTGGTTTCCAGCGCGGCCTTGGCCACGCCCATCACATTATAGTGCGGCATCACCTTTTCCGCGCCATAATAGGTCAATGTCAGCATGGAGCCGCCGCCCTGCCCCGTTTCGCGGTCATAGGGCGTCATCATGGCCGCCGCGCGCTTGGCGACGGCCGTAAAGCTGTAGACGCTGATGTTCATCGTCATCAAAAAATCGTCGAGCCCGACATCGCTATATTTGCCGCGCAGCGCCTCCTTATTGGTGTAGCCGATGGCGTGGACGACAAAATCGATCGTCGGCCAGCGCGCCGCCAACTGGGCAAAGGCCGCGTCGAGATTCGCCATGTCGGCCACGTCGCAATCGATCAGGAAATCACAGCCCAGCTGCTCTGCCAGCGGCCTGACCCGCTTGGCCATCACTTCCCCCTGATAGCTGATCGCCAGTTCCGCACCCTGCGCCTGCAACGCCTTGGCGATACCCCAGGCCAGCGACTTGTCATTGGCGAGCCCCATGATCAGCCCGCGTTTGCCCGCCATTAGTCCCGCCATCATTCCTGCTCCTCTTTCAGCGCCGCATGACCGCCATCGCCGGGCGACCGTACCCCGATGCGGTTCGGGCCGGTTGCGGCGGTGCCCGCCAGTGCTGCGTTCAATTCCGCCCCGATAACCATTGCGAGGCCAATCAGATAGAAGAAAAACAGCGTCACCATAACCCCCGCCAGACTGCCATAGGTCAGATCATAGGTGAGGATCCGCGCCAGCACCGGTGGCAGCGCGATGGTGACCGCCACCCACCACAGCGTGGTGACCAGCGCGCCCGGCCATTTGGGGTACCGCCGACCGCGAAATCGTGGCGGCGTCAGCGACATGAACAGGATGAGCATAGAGAGGAACAGGCCGATCAGGCTGATACCCCGGGTCAAAGCCAGTTCGCCAAAACCCGCAAAATCGGGCGGCAGCCAGCGGGCAATCAAATCCTGCGCGGTCACTGTCACCACCTGTAGGCTGAACGACACGAGGAGCAGGACAACGGCCCCGATGATAAGGCCGATGGAATACAGCCGCCGTGCGAAAAAGCTCGGCCCCGACGGTGCCCCATAGGCGCGGCGCAATATGTCGCGTAACGTTTCGATGAGGCTGCCGACTGTCCACATGCCGATCAGCGCGCCGATCCACAACAACGGTCCGTTACGGGCAGACAGCGCCTCGCGCACCGGCCCATCGAGCGTCGCCACGACGCTGGGCGGCATCGTCGCCAAAACAACTTCCAGCGCGTGCAGCCCGTCGGCCGACCGGCCCAGCGCGGACATCAATGCCGTGGCGGTAATGAAAAACGGAAACAGCGCGATCAGGGCGAGATAGGCGAGGTTTCCCGCGTGGATAAAGCCGTCATTATAGGTGCCGACCGCGACGCGGCGGACGATGGCCCATGCGCGCGACACCAGAATTCTCTCCTGTCGCGCCGCCATGCGCGCCGCCACCCGCGCCCGTGCCTCGAAACGGCCCGGCACGCGCCGTCACACACCCAATGCGGCGCGCACGGCCCGGTCATCGGTCCAGCCCGCGCTAAAGCCGGTGAGGGCGTCGTCGTCGGCCGGAATGTCGATCATCAGCATCACCAGCTGATCGCCACGTGTCCCATCCTTGCGGCTAAAGCCCTTGCCCTTGAGCCGCAAAACCTTTCCGCTGCTCGACCCGGGGGGGACGGCGAGCATCACCGGTCCGTCGACTGTCGGCACCTTGACCTTTGCCCCGGTCACCGCTTCGCCCAGCGTGATCGGCAGGTCGAGGCGGATGTCCGCCCCGTCGCGACGGAAAAACGGGTGGGGCCGCACCTCCAGCGTCACGGTCGCGTCGCCGGGCCCGCCCGGCCCATCCTCACCCTTGCCGGCGAGGCGCATTTGCGTCCCGCTATCGAGCCCGGCCGGCAGCTTGAGGTCGAGCGACTGGCCATTGGTCAGCGTGATACGCTGCGGCGTGCGCGTCGCCGCATCGACAAAACTGACCGTCAGCTTGTAATTGACGTTGGCGCCCTTTGGCGGCGGCGCGCGGCGCGACCGGCCGCCGAACAAATCGTCAAAGATACTGCCGAAATCGCTGCCGCCATCGGCAAAGCCGCCGCCGGCAAATCCGCCGCCAGCTTGCCCGCGCGCGCCACCCCATGGGTTACCGCCGCCACCGCCGAAACCGCCGGCAAAGGGGTTGGTGGGGTTGCCGTGCATGTCGATTTCGCCGCGGTCGAACCGGGCGCGCTTGCCCGCATCGGACAACAGATCATAAGCCGACGTTACGTCCGAGAAACGTTCGCTCGCCTTTGGGTTGTCACGGTTGGCATCCGGGTGCAGTTCCTTCGCAAGCTTGCGATACGCCTTTTTGATATCCGCTTCGTTTGCGGACCGCGACACGCCGAGCAAGGTGTAAGGATCAGTTGCCATACAGCATAGCTAGGGCGCGAGCGACGCGGCGGCAAGGGGCGACCGCGGCGACGGTGAACCGTCAGCCCATCGACAAACAATTGTCGCGAAGAACCTGTTGTCATGAGGCGACACAGAGGCGTCGGCAGGGTCGAACAGGGAGCGATTTTCATTTGGAGAGCAATTGCGATTATCCACGAATTGCGGCAGGGACCGCCGAATGTTGCGCACCGACCCACATTTGTCCTGGCTTGATGTGGACGGCGATCTGGTGCTGTTCGACACCCGCACCGGCGGCTATCATCACCTGAATGCGAGCGCGTCCGCCATCTGGCGTGAATTGGCCAAAGGCACCGAGCCCAAGGACATCGTTGGCCTGCTGGCCGGCCGCCACGGCATTGCTGAAAGTGAAATTGACGCCACCGTCACCGCATTCATCGAACAGGCTGTCCAGTTGCAGCTGCTGACAACCCGCGAATAGGCCCGGCGGCGTGCCTGCAATCGCTGGCTTGGTCTATGCCGACGGGCGCACCATCGCCCCCGAAACGCTTGCCGCGATGGCCGATGCGGCGGTCTCGCGCGGCAGCGACGGCATAACGACATGGCGCGACCAATCGGTCGGTTTGATCCGCTTTGCCCATGCAACGACCCCCGAGGCAGTCGGCGAAGTACAACCATTTCATAGCAGAGACAGCCGGTCGACAATGTTGTTCGACGGACGGCTAGACAATCGGTCCGAACTGGCGGCGCTGATCGGTGACCGGTTCCAGCCCGGTATGGCGGATGGCGCACTGGCGCTGGCGCTGCACGACCGATTGGGTGACGCCTTTGTCGCCCGCCTCGCAGGCGATTTTGCGATCGCTCTGTGGCAACCCGACGACCGGTGCCTGACACTATTCCGGTCGGCCTTTGGTTGGCGACCGCTATTGTGGACGGTCGATCGCGGCCGATTGGCCTTTGCCACCGAACCGCGCACGCTGATTGTCGGGCTGGGGTTGGAAAGCCGCCTCAACGAAGGCGCGATCTGCGAATATCTGGCCGCGCATTTTGCGACCGACACAGAGACATTCTGGTCGGGCATTGAACGCGTTGAACAAGGCGGCGCGGTGACATGGCACAACGGGCAGGCGCGGGCATGGACATGGCACGGCGGGCCGTTTGAGGATCTGTCGCACCTGTCGATGGCCGACCATGTCGACCGTTTCCAAGAACTGTTCGATCAGGCACTGATCGCCGCCAACCGCAGCAACGGGCCGGTGACCGCGCAACTTTCCGGCGGCCTTGATTCGTCATCCGTCGTGTGCCGCAGCACGGAATTGTTCCGGGCCGGCCGGGTGGGGCATCAGGTCATCCCCATCTCTGCGCGTTTCCCCGGCGAAGCGCACGATGAGAGCGGCTGGAGCGGGGCCGTCGAATCGCACCTCGGGGTCGAAGCACAGGTGGCGGCGCGGCTACCATTCGACGCCGATGCAGCCCGACAGTGGAGCGCCGACACGCTGCAACTGCCCTTGCGACCGAACGCGCTCGACAGTCTGGGCGGCGTGGCCGGGCTGTTACAGGCCGATGGACGACGCGTGTTACTGACGGGCGAAGGCGGCGACGATTGGCTGGCGGGGTCGCTGGCGCATTGGCCCGACCTGCTGTCATCGGGGCGCTGGGCGGATCTGTGGCGGCATGGGCGCATGCAATGGCCCGATGCTTCGCTGTTCACGGCAGCGCGCAGGACGTTGAAACCAGCCCTGTTGCCGCTGCTCAGCCGCCGCCATCGCAACGCGGTGCTGTGGCCACAATTTGACCCTAGCGGAAAGCTGCCCGACTGGATCCGTCCCGATTGGGCCAGGCAAGTAAACCTTCGCGATCGGACGGCCGCACCGTCTTCGCGCCATAACCTCAGGGGCATGGCACAAAAATCGCGCTATGGGGTATTCCAGCTCGCACGCCGCCACGTGCTGTGGGACCCAGCCCTCGCTTTTGCTGAACGCCACGGCATCGAAATACGTCATCCGTTGCACGATCTGCGCCTCGCCCATTTTTTCATGGGTGTCTCCGGCGAACATTTGCGCACCGGCCGCTTTCGCAAGCTGTTGTTGCGGGAGGCGATGCGGGGCACCCTGCCAGAGCGGGTGCGCACGCGTACCGACAAAGCCGTATTTTTGAACCACATCATCGACTCGGTCGAATCATTGTTTCAGCAATGTCCACCACAACAGATGTTGTGCGCGAGGCTCGGCTGGATTGACGGCGATGCAATCGAACGCATGCACCAGCCCTTTCGCGCCTGGCGCGCCAGTGGTTCAACCGGCCCGACACCGATGCAGGCCTATGGGCCGGTCTGGTTTGCGCTTGCCATGGAAATCTGGCTGAAGCATGGAATCCGGCTATGAATAAATCAACTGATCTCATTGGGAGAAAACCCAACCTTGTCGCCGCCGATTTGGCCGATGCGGCACTGCTGCTCGATGTCGACAGCGGCTATTTTTTTCAGATGAACCCGACCGCAAGCGAAATCTGGCGCCGTTTGAGTGAGCCTTGCACGTTTGCCGAACTCTGCACGTCGCTTGCGCGGGAATATGGGGTGGAACCCGACAGTCTGACTGACGACGTCCAACACTTTGTCGCTGAACTAAGCGCCAAGGGACTCCTGACCGTGACGGCTGATCAGGACCGCGCGCGGTAAAGCCAACAGTTGAGCGCAAATCGCGCGTCGGCAAATTGACCAGACGGCATCACCACCGGCAGCACTTCATGTGGTGCCCAGGCCGGAAAGATGACGAGGCTGTTATCTTCAGGGACAATATCGACCCCGCTATCGCCGGCCTGCGCCCCGAGCCGGTGCAGGCGCAACGCGCCCCCCGAAAAGCGGCGCGGACGTCGATGGAAATAATAGATGGCCGTGATCATGCGGTCGCCGCGCGCCGGCTCGTCAGACCGATAGGTGTCGGCGTGCAATGCGAACCGGTCCCCGTCGCGATAGGCGAGCAGCTCCAATTCGATCGCACTCAGCGCAAAGTCCAACAATCTCAGCCGATCGCGCCACCCGTCGAATTGTTGGCGCACCAAAGCTTCAAAGGCGGGTTGGACCATGCCCAGATCACGCAGGCTTAATGCCTTACGTATCGACGGGACGACACCATGGTCGCTGACCTTCGCTGCCGTAAAACGATCTTCGTTGGCAATCGCCCAGTCGAGCAGTTGCTGGTGCTGCGTGCCCGACAGGAAATTGGGCCGAATGGCATAAGGTAGCTGCGGCGGCGTCGAGGTCACCGGCTGACCATGGCTCTATCGCGCAGAAACGCCTGCACCATGGCTTCGTTGCGATGGTCGGCCTGGCGCAACATCCTGCTGGGTTGGGGTGCTTGCGGTTGCCCGAGCCAGTCGAACAGGGCACGCACCTCGCCTGCAAAATCTGCGATCAGCGATTCATATCGCATTGGATAGGCGGCCCATCCCATCACCTCGACCAGCCGGTCCCAATGCCCGTGACAAAAATCGGAATAGCCGACCAACCGTTCAATCCGGTCAGGGTCGTAAGCGACGGGGGCTTCGGAACCAGCGTCCGGCCTGCCGCCGACATGCCGCCAAACGCCGGTATCGGTGGCAAGCGCGGCGGAAACAGCCTGCCGAACACGGTCCAATCGCCGCAGGTGGATTATCGTCGGTCGACCAAAAAATGTTTCGATTTGCGCACCAAGCGCACGATAGACACCGTCCGGCGTATCACCAGGTGCCGCGGCGAGCGCCGCATCGCTAAGGTCGGTGCCAACTTCCTGCGCCAATTCGACGACATCGCGCCAAAATAGCTTCGCCGAAAACACACCGTTAGGTCCTGTACGATGGCGCGTCACAGCGGCATGATAGCTCGCTATGTCGTACGCATTCCAACGCCGCGCGAAACTGGGTCGAAACCCCACATGATAATATTCAAGCGGGCATCCAAATAGCTCGCCGAAATGCAACGCCTCACCCAGCAATGTGGATCCGGATCGCGGATGACTGCACAGCAGGATAGACTGCCGAGGCATGCCCGCAAAATCCGGAAAGTCGAACTGCGCCGTTGACAGGTCGTAGGCACCGCCGCCGGGACAGCCAGCGGGTGTCGCATCAGGCACGGCGGCCTGAGCCGTTCAGGGTGTCAGATTGCTGAGGCCGTCCGACGGACGATAGGAAATGCCTTCAGCCGCGGTCACGGGCGAATAGCTGACAATTTCTGGCTTGACCCACGTCTTGACTTCGTCCTGCACCACGTCCGTGGTCTGCACCGAGTCCTGATCAGTCTTTTCCATTTTCGTCACCCCCAATTGACGGCCCTATTCACCCGCGTTTGCAGCGTCATTCTTGCCAAATCAAGGCCCGATCACAAAAATGACGCGCACGTATAGAAATCGGGCGGACGCCGTCACTGTCAACCATCTCGCGAAACGGCCAAAACAGCGCGCCCCAGCACG
>CAZAWL010000062.1:0-9817 GCA_964488705.1 uncultured Sphingopyxis sp. | reverse complement strand
TCGCCGATGTAGACGATGTTGTCGTTCTTCAGGCAGTTGGCCGAACGGACCGACAATTCCAGTTCATCCACCTTTTTCAGGAGGAAGCGGTTGAGCTGGTTGGTGTCGGATTCATCGACGCCCGACGGCGCTGCAGCAAGGCCGATGCGCGGGCTTTCGACCGCTGCGTCGGTGAAGTGGACGAACACCGACAGCTGGTCCTGAAGGATGCGTGCGGCATAGGCCACGGCATCCTCGGGCGAAACCGTGCCGTCGGTTTCGACCGTGAGGTTGAGCTTGTCGAAGTCGAGCTCCTGACCGATGCGGGCATTGTCGACCTTGTAGGCGACCTGACGCACCGGCGAATAGAGCGAGTCGACCGGGATCAACCCGATCGGCGCGTCGGCCGGCCGGTTTTCAGCCGCCGGGGTGTAACCCTTGCCGACATCGGCGGTCAATTCCATGTTCAGCGTCGCACCTTCGTCGAGGTGACAGATGACATGGTCGGGGTTCATGACCTGAATATCGCCAGTGACCAAAATGTCGCCCGCGGTCACGGTCGCAGGACCGGTGGCCGACAATTGCAGCCGCTTGGGGCCGTCGCCGTCCATCCGCAGAGCGATCTGTTTGACGTTCAGCACCATGTCGGTCACGTCTTCGCGCACGCCGGCGAGCGACGAGAATTCGTGCAGCACATTTTCGACCTTGATCGACGTGATCGCCGCGCCCTGAAGCGAGGAGAGCAGCACGCGACGCAGCGCGTTGCCGAGCGTCAGGCCGAACCCGCGTTCCAGCGGCTCAGCGACAAAGGTGGCCTTGCGGCGCGAATCCGAACCAGCCTTTACTTCGAGGCCGGTCGGCTTTTTGAGTTCCTGCCAGTTCTTGCTGTTGACAGTCATCACATTCCCCTATGGGTCAAAACGACGGAACCGGGCGGATTGCGATGCGGGGTGCGGCCCCGTCTTTCGCCATCTGCCGACCCTGATGCCGCACGGCCCGCCAGCCATGCGCAGGGTCTTGATAGTGTTAGACGCGACGGCGCTTTGCCGGACGCACGCCATTGTGCGGGATCGACGTCACATCGCGGATCGACGTGATCTGGAAACCGGCGCTCTGGAATGCACGCAGCGCCGATTCACGACCCGCGCCGGGGCCCTTGACCTCGACCTCGAGCGTGCGAACGCCATGTTCGGCAGCCTTGCGGCCGGCGTCTTCTGCAGCGACCTGCGCCGCATAGGGCGTCGATTTGCGCGACCCCTTGAACCCCATCATGCCGGCGGACGACCAGCTGATGGCGTTGCCTTGCGCGTCGGTGATGGTGATCATCGTGTTGTTGAAAGTCGAATTGACGTGCGCGACGCCGGACGAGATGTTCTTGCGTTCGCGCCGTTTGATGCGCTGTGGTTCGCGGGCCATGATGGAAATCCTTGGCTGAAGTTCTTACTGTGAGGCTTGGCGCCTCCGGCGGAGAAAAAATATCGAAGCCCGTCCCCGGGACGGCCTTCCTCGCTTATTTTTTCTTACCGGCGATCGGCTTTGCCTTGCCCTTGCGGGTGCGGGCGTTGGTGTGGGTGCGCTGACCGCGCACAGGCAAGCCCTTGCGATGACGCAGACCGCGATAGCAGCCCAAATCCATCAGCCGCTTGATGTTCATCGCCGTGTCGCGGCGCAAGTCGCCTTCGACCGTGTAGCCGGCATCGATGGCTTCGCGGATCTGCAGAACTTCTGCGTCGCTCAGGTCCTGGATGCGGCGATGTTCGGCAATGCCGACCTTGGAAACGATGTCCTGCGCATAGCGTGGACCGATGCCGTGGATATATTGGAGCGCGATGATTACGCGCTTGTTGGTGGGCAGGTTGACGCCCGCGATACGTGCCATGAGTGATTCTTCTCCATGCTCCACAGGGCGGCTGGCATGGCCGTCCTATCTCAAAGCGTTGAAAACAGCCGGAAACCGGCCGATCCCGTAACGCAAAGCGCGGCTGTCGGTGCACTGGAATGCACACCGCCAACCGCTGTTCCGGTTCCGTGATAGGCGTCCGTTACGGCTGTATCCGTGGAGTGTCAAGGGCCGGAAGGGCACAGATTGCGCGCCATTCAAGCCTGTGCAAAAGCGGGTGCATGCCTACCGTGTCAACGCGCCCGGCCATTTGGCTCGACTCCCTTGCGGATCATATGCTGGCGCACGGCCTTGGCGGGTGCAGCCTGCGCGCACTGGCGGGTGCTGCGGGGACCAGCGACCGGATGCTGCTTTACTATTATGCGGACAAGGATGCGTTGCTCGCGGCCATATTTGACCATGTTGCAGCGCGGATGATGACATTCCTCGTGGCAGCAGCCCCTGCTCAGCCATTGCCCCATGCCGCTTTGCGCGCGCAGATTGCGCCAACGCTGCGCGACCCCGCCGTTGCACCCTTTATGCGGCTGTGGCTCGAGCTCGCGGCGGCCGGTGCCGCCGGGGATGATCGCGCGCGTTCGGTTGGCGCGGTGATCGGCCGCGGCTTTCTGGACTGGACCGTCGCCCACCTGGCCGGACACGACCGCGCCGCAGCCGCCCGCCTGCTGGCCGAGGTGGAGGGATTGGTGCTGCTCGATGCGCTGGGGCTGGGGGACGTAGTCGATCAGGCGCTGTCCAATTTGGATGGCGCCTGATTCACGTCGTTATGAGAAGGGCAGAGCGCCTGGAACAAAGACGTTCAGGCGTCAGGCTGAACCCGGTTGAGCCAGCAGCCGAGAAATATCGCGACCGCCCCGCCCCACAAAATCGCCGCGCCCGACGACGCGAGATTGGCGGCATTGGCCGCGTAGAGCGTCGGCACAACGACGAGCGCGATGCTGTCGAAGGTGATGGCTGACGCGGTGGCAATGGCACTGGCCAATGCCATCTGGTCGGCGCGCAGTCCGGCGAGGGCGCGCATGACCAACAGAATCGGCAAGGTGCCGGGAATCAGCGCGGCATAGGCTACCCAGCGGGCCGTGCCCGAAAACCAGCCCATGTCGCCGATCCAGCGACAGACGAGCGCGCCAATGAACCAGACAATGATGCCGAGCACGACGATGATGCCCAGCTGGCGATTGGTGAAGGGCTGTTGTTGTGACGGGTTGGCCATGGTGCGTCTCCTGTGTGATGTAGCGTTTACTACATGGGCGGATAGCAGCTTGTAGTGTGCGCTACAACAGGCAATTGACAGGTTCGGTCACTCGGCTCAGTCGATGACGGCGCGGGCCCGGTCGGCCAGCCTTGCGACCGCTTCGGCATGGATGCGCGGTACGCGGGCGTTAGACGCCGCCCGGCATGGGCTGCACTGGCGCTGCATCGGCTGCGTTCGCTTCGTTGCCAATCCACCCTAAGCCGCCCATCGTCGACGAAAGGGCGTCGTCCAATGCCATGAGCATGAAAAAACAAGTGAGGCCATTTTGGATTGCCGCGCTGATCGGAAAGCGTGCCACATCAGGCGACATCTGCAAATAATGATCGTCGGTGATCTGAACTGCGCCATCGGGCAGTTCGCAGAAGCGCGCTGCGCGAGAAATGAAGTTGCTGACTGATTCCGTTGACGAGTCAAATAGCGGTCTGTCATCGTATTTTCCGAGGCGCGCCAGTGCCTGAGTGGCGGTCTGTCGCAGAGCCTCGCGGTCGGCGGCACCGTAGGCCGTCTGGTAAGCGGTGTAGAGCCGTGCGGAAGCAACAGCATCGACGATCGTGACCACCTGCCCTTGCCGTTGGATGCTTGCCAAACAGGCGAACATATCCTCCGCAGCGTCTGCGGGAATGTGGGAAATGATGACCTCTGTGCTTTGGAGCAGGTCAGAATATTCGACCGTAAACTGGTTGGGCTCCAATCCACAGGCAGCAACTTCATCTGTCAGACGTCGCACATCATCTCGTGGCGGGTCTATGACCATAAGTGCGGCCGCCAAGACTTGATGAATCGCCATGGTAGCAGGTTCGGATCAATTGCCGGATTTGGCAAGTGCGCACGTGCACAACATCCCCTGTTCAGTCGATGACGGCGCGGGCCCGGTCGGCCAGCCGCGCAACTGCTTCGGCATGGATGCCGGGCACCGCCGCGATCATGCCAAAGGCGCGGGCCTTGACGGTGTTGAACGCCAGCTCCGCGCCAAAGACATCGGTGACCAGCGCGCCCGCCTCCTGGACGATGAGCGCGGCGGCCGCGATGTCCCATTCAAAGCCCCAGCGCAGCGTCGCGACCAGGTCGGCGGCATCACTGGCGACCATCGCCATGCGTAAGGCAATACTGTTCGGTTGCGGGACCAGCGTCAAATCGCTGTCGACGCGCGGCAGGCTGGTCGCCGGGACGCGCGCACCCGACAGCGCGCGGCGGTTGCCCGCAGCGACGCTGTTCCCGTTCAGCTGCGCGCCGCCGCCGGCGCTCGCCACCCATAATTCGTCGCGGGCCGGCGCATAGAGAACCCCAAAGATGGGCTGCCCATCCTCCACCAGCGCGATGGAAACGGCCCAGCCGTCGCGCCCGCGCAGAAAATCGCGGGTGCCGTCGATCGGGTCGACGCACCAGATGCGGCGCCGGTCGAGCCGTTCGGGATGGTCGGCGGTTTCCTCACTCAACCACCCCGCCTCGCCATCAATCGCGCCCAGCATTGCGTGCAGCCTGCGGTCGGTTTCGATGTCGACTTCGCAAACCAGGCTCTCGTCGGCCTTGCTCCATTGTTCCAGCGCCCCGCCACCGCGCAGGTGACGCCATTGACCGAGTGCTGCGTCGCCGACTTCGCGTGCCGCGGAAATAATCGCTTCGGCCGGGATCACGCCGTCAACCACCGGCCACCGTCATGCTGTCGGTCCGCAAGGTCGGTACGTGGGTCGAAAATCGGCGGCAGACGTCATTGGCGGCGCGCAGGTCCGCGAACATCGTGCGCAAATTGCCCGCGATGGTAATGCCGGTCACCGGACCGGCCAACGCGCCGTCGATGATCAGCCGGCCCGATGCCCCCCGGCTATAGTCGCCGGTCAACAGGTCGACGCCTTGGCCGATCAATTCGGTGACGAGCACGCCATGACGGATGTCGGCCATCATCGCGTCGATGCTGTCCGGCCCCGCCGACACCGACAGGTTGCCGGTGGTGACCCCGCCGCCGCCCGCGGCATGGCCGGTCGGGCTGAGGCCGAGTTGGCGTGCCGACGCGGCGTCACACAGCCAACCGCCAATCTGCCCCGCATCGACTAGCCGCGACGGGCGCGTCAACAGCCCCTCCGCATCGACGGCAAAGCTGCGCATGCCGCGCGGCCGGTGCGGATCATCGGCGATGCTGATCGCGGCGGGAAATAGTTGCGCGTCTGCATGACCCACCAAAAAGCTGCGCTTTTTGGCGATCGCCGGGCCAGCCATGGCGCTGACCAGATGCCTGATCAGCGATCCTGCGACGCGCGGGTCGAACAGCACCGGCATGGCGCCGCCGGTCATCGTCACGGGGTCGAGCCGTGACGCGGCACGTTCGCCGGCGCGCTGGCCCACGACGTCAGCCGGCTCAAGGTCGGCGAAATGCCGTGCGGCATGGTGGTCATAATCGCGCTGCATATGGTCGCCATGCCCGGCGATGACGCTCGCCGAATGGCCAAAGCTGGTCCCGCGGCCGGCATGGGCAAAGCCGTGGCTGGTGACATGGGCGTGGACCGCCTGCGCATAGCTGGCCGACCCGCCATCGCTGTTGGTGACGCCGGCAACGCTGCGCGCGGCCGCCTCTGTCCGTTCGGCACGGTCGCGCAACATATCGGCGTCGGGCAGGGTTGCGGTGTCGAATGTGTCGAGATCCGGCAATGGGCCGCTGGCCAGCATATCCTCCGGCGCCAGCCCGGACCACGGGTTTTCGGGGGCTATGCGTGCCATCGCCATCGCCCGGTCCACCATCGCGTCGATCGCATCGTCGCGCAGGTCGGCGGTCGACAAAGTAGCGCTGCGCTGACCCACGAACAGCCGCAACGACAGGTCGCTATCCTCTGATTGCGACACCTCCTCCAGCGCGCCGAGCCGCATATGCACCGACATTGCGCGACTTTCGCGACAACGCGCCTCCGCTGCATCCGCACCGGCCGCACGGGCGCGACGCACCGCGTCGGCGGCACGGTCGAGCATCACCTGCTGGTCGGGCATGTCATAGGTCATCGGGCGCGGCCATAGGCCGCACACATCATCCGGTCAAAATCTGAACGCGGATGGCGCCTGTCAGAAAATCTGCGCGGCCTGCGCGACGGCCGCGAAACTGCCCAGCCACAGTGCGGGCGCGATCAGCGTCAATGTCCACAACCGGCTGCGGTCGCGGCGATACTGGCGAACCAGGGTTGTTGACGGCAGCGCCGTGTCGGCCAAAATTTTCCAGCGCCGTTCCTGCCGCTTGGCAAAGGGGATCGCCGCCAGCAACAGCAAGGCGAGGGCCACAAATGGCAGCGGCCGCGAACCGGGCATCGACGACAGCACCACGACGCCCCACAATTGCAGCGCAGCAAACACCAGAATCGCGGCACTGACGTGCACCGACATCGACCGCGCCAGCCGTGGCGCGGCAACCGCCGACCCGAAATTGGATTCATTCCGCCCAAGCGGAAAAACACTTGCCATGCGGCCCCTCACCCAGCAACGCTTTGCAATTGTTCATGAATCCACGGCTGGCCCGGATGGTCAATTTGACTCCCGCCCGTCATGCTCCATTTGTCGTGGAAATTGCACGTTTGATCGCAATTCGTTGGGAAGTGGTCAAAACCCCCACCCCGCGCTGCCTCCTGATTTGGCCGATGGCGCAAAAAAATGGCCGCCTGCCCTAGCGTCAGCGCATGCCGAGTCGCAGCGTGCGCGGCGCGCCCGTTACCCCGTCATCCGAACAGCCACGACCCCAACAGCCGGTTGAACGGAAAGGTAAAGAACCCGGCCACGAGCAATGCGCCGATGACAAAGCCCCGCGCCTGCCCACGATGCCGGGCCAGATCATGGCGACGGGCCGCAATGACCAGCACCGGGACGCCGATGATGGTGATCACCGACAGGATGTGAATGACGCTGAGGTCACCGCGATTGGACAGGCGGATGCCAAAACTCATCACCGCCGTCGCGAACATGGCGATGGCCCATATCCACCCCAGCCGACGGTGGAGATGGTCGCCGCGCCGCCGCCACAGCATGACCGGGGTAATCGCCAATGCCAGCACGATGGTGGCGAGGTGCGCCCAGACAATCGGCGGGACGAGGTGCCACTGCGACTGACCCCTGGCCACAGCCGCAACGATGCAGCCGAGCAGGACGAGCGCGCCCGCCCCCAATAGCCGTTCGAACCGGGTCGCTGCGGTGGACTGGTCATAGCGCAGACCGCGTTTGCCGAAAAATCGATCAACCGCTTGCAACATGGGCCCTCCGCACCTGATAAGACGCCGGACTTGTGGTGGGAGGATGGAGCATGCTCAAGCAAAAAATGCGGCGGACCTTGTTGTCGACAGGCGTAGCGGTCGTGCTGTCGCTGGCACCGGCGGCTGCACACGCGGATGCGACCAGCGATTTTGCCGATATCCAGCGCGAATATGAAGGCTGGCTGCTGCGCGAAAACCCGGAATATGCCACCGCGCTGGGCGTCCGCGATTATGACGATGCCGTCAGCGACCCGACCATCGCCGCGATGGACCGGCGCGCGGCCGATGCGGCGGCCTTTGTGGCGCGGCTCGACCGCATCAACCCCGACCGGCTCAGCGCCGCCGACCGGGTCAATCGTGCCATCATGCGGCGCATGCTCAGCGAAGCGGTAGAGGCCAACGGCTTTGGCCAGCGGTTGATGTTGTTCACCACTTATGCGGGTTGGCACCAAAATTTTGCCGGCCTCGCCGACGGCATGCCGTTCAACAATGCGGCTGATTATCGCAGTTATCTGGCGCGGCTGGCGCAATATCCGCGGATCAATGCCGAATCGCTCGACATCACCCGCCAGGCGGTGGCCGGCGGTTATGTCCTGCCGTGCGCAGTATTGGGCAACAGCGAACGCGCCATTTCCGGCCTGATGACTGCCGACCCGGACACATCGCGCTATTTCGCCCCCTTTACCCGTACGCCGCCCGCAGATGTCGACGCGGCGGAATGGGCGGCGATGCAGGCGGAGGCGCGGCGCATCATCACGACGGCCATCAACCCCGCGTTGCAGGAACATCGCCGCTATTTTGTCGAGGATTATCTGCCGCATTGCAGCAGCGCGGTCGGCGTGTCCGCGCAACCGGGCGGCGCAGACTATTACGCGTTCCGCATCCGCCAGGAAACGACGACCGACATGTCGGCGGAACAAATCCACCAGCTCGGCCTGTCGGAGGTGGCGCGTATCCGGGCGGAGATGGTTGACGTTGCCCGCCGCGCCGGCTTTGCCAGCCGGGAGGATTTCATCGCCGATCTGCGCACCAACCCCCGCTATTATGCACAGACCCCCGAAGAATTGATGCGTCAGGTCGCGCGGGTCACCCGCCGCATCGACGGGTTTATGCCGCGCCTGTTCAACCTGCTGCCGCGCCTGCCGTACACCATCCGCGAAATCCCCGCTGAAACGGCTGAAGGCACGACGACGGCCTATTATTCGCAGGGGTCGATCACGGCGGGCATCGCCGGCACCTATTATGTCAACACGTCAAAGCTCGACCAGCGCCCTTTCTGGGAGATTCCGGCACTGTCGCTGCATGAAGCGGTCCCCGGCCACCACAATCAGATCAGCCTGCAACAGGAACTGACATTGCCGATGTGGCGGCGCAATTTCACCGGCTTTACCGCCTTTGTCGAAGGGTGGGGCCTCTATGCGGAACGGCTCGGCATCGACATGGGGCTCTATGACACACCCGAAACCGACATGGGCCGTCTGTCCTATGAAATGTGGCGGGCCTGCCGTTTGGTCGTCGACACGGGCATCCACGCGATGGGATGGTCGAAGGAACAGGCGATCGCCTTTATGCGCGACAATAGCGCGCTCAGCGATGCGAATATCGAGGCGGAGGTGAACCGCTATATCAGCTGGCCGGGTCAGGCGCTGGGGTACAAGATTGGCGAACTGCGCATCCGGGCGTTGCGCGAACGCGCCACGAGCGAACTGGGCCCGCGATTTGACATCCGCCGTTTCCACGACGCCGTGCTGGCGCAGGGCGCGGTGCCGATGGATGTGCTGGAGGCGCAGATCGGCGAATGGATAGTGGCGGAGGCGGCGCGCACACCATGACCGGCCATGGCGCACGCCCGTTCGACCAGTGGCGGGCCCGGTCACCCTATTATGGTGAAACGCATGAGGCGCTGGCGCAATCGGTCCGGCGCTTTGTCGATCGCGAAATCGCACCCTTTATCGACCAATGGGAAGCGGACGGCGAAATCCCGCGCAGCCTGCACAAAAAGGCGGCCGAGGCCGGGATATTGGGCCTGCGCTATCCGGAGGCCTATGGCGGCCATAGCGACGGGTTCGATATCTTTCACGGCTTGGTGTTGACCGATGAATTGGCCGCTGTCGGCGCTGGCGGGCTGGGCGCCAGCCTGATGACCCATGGCATCGGCCTGCCGCCGGTGCTGGCACTGGGCAGCGACGCGATGAAACGGGCGGTGGCGGTGCCCGTGCTCGCCGGTGAAAGGATCATCGCACTCGGCATTACCGAGGCAAGCGGCGGCAGCGACGTCGCCAACATTCGGACCACCGCAGTGCGCGATGGCGACGACTTTGTCGTCAACGGCGGCAAGATGTTCATTACCTCGGGGATGCGTGCCGACTGGCTGACGACGGCGGTGCGCACCGGCGGTGCCGGGGCGGGCGGCATTTCGCTGTTGCTCATCGCGATGGACAGCCCCGGCGTTGAACGCACCCGGCT
>CAZAWL010000061.1:0-9822 GCA_964488705.1 uncultured Sphingopyxis sp. | reverse complement strand
CCACGACCTGCTGGCCAGCGAGCGGGCCTGGAATGGCGGCGATCCGGTCCAGCAATTGCTCATCGAACAGAAAATTCTGACCCAGCGCCTTGCTGGCCGACAAACCGTGGCGAGCCACGATGTCGCGCAGCGGCGGCAACGCCCGCCGGGTCATTGTGCGGGGCAGGGTTGCGAACGGGCGCGCGTCTCTGCGATGGTGGCGGCCATCTGCAACGCGGCAATCATCGGGGCCGGGTTCGCCATGCCGCGACCGGCAATGTCGAACGCGGTGCCGTGGTCGGGCGAGGTGCGCACGATCGGCAGGCCCAGAGTAACGTTGACGCCATCATCGAAATGCAGCGCCTTGAACGGTGCCAGCGCCTGATCATGATAGAGGCACAGCGCCGCGTCATAGCCGCCGCGGGCAGCGGGAGTGAACAAGGCGTCGGGGGAATGTGGGCCGGACACGTTGAGGCCGTCGGCCTGCAATTGCTCGATCGCGGGCCGGATCAGCCGGCTTTCCTCATCCCCCAGCGCGCCATTTTCCCCGGCGTGGGGGTTGAACCCGGCGACGGCGATATGGGGGTTGTCGATGCCGAAACTGCGCATCAGGCCGCGCGCGGTCGCGTGCGCCTTTGCCATGATCAACTCGACCGTCAGCATTTCTGCAACCCGTGCCAGCGGCACATGCACGGTGACCGGAACCACGCGCAGCCCGCCCGCCGCCGCCAGCATCATCACCGCATTGTCATGGGAGATGCCACAGCGATCCGCGACGAATTCGGTCTGGCCGGGGTGGCTAAAGCCGACCTGATACAGCTGACCCTTGCAGACCGGTGCCGTAACCAGCCCAAGGGCGTCGCCATTGCGCGTCAGTCCGACAGCGAGTTCAAGGGTATGCAGCGCGCATTGCGCTCCGGTGATGGTTGGAGTGCCCGGGGTGCAGGGGCCGCTATTTTCGACATGCCAGACCGGCAGGGCGGAACCGAACACCGCCGCGCAGGCGGCAAGGTCGTCGATCCGCTGGATCGGTCCGTCCCAAACGCGGCGGATGGACTCGCAATCGCCCATCGCGACAAAGGGTTGCAGCCCGGCATCGACGCGGGCCTCCCACGCGCGCGCGGTAACCTCCGGCCCGATGCCGGCGGGGTCACCCAGCGATATGACAAAGGCGGGCACAGCGCCTCCTGCTGCTTCTGCCAGGCAAACGCCTAGCTGAAGTCGATAATGGCATCACGCCGCAAGTCACGCAGATAACGCTGTGCGCGACGGTTCACCCGATCCTGCTGAATCTGGTCGGCGACATCCTCGGTCGACGGGATCACGGCTTCGCTCGGCAGTTCCCGGCCGCACAACACCAGAACCGAAACGCCGGTTTGTGGAGATCCGAACGGTGCCGTGACCTGACCAATTTGCAGCTGTGCCATCACATTCTGCAACGGCGGCGGCAAATCGCGCATGGCGATGGCATCGCGACTGATGACTTCGGCGCCCAATTCGGCGCCGATCGAGTCAGCAGCGCCGCACCCATTGATGTCGCGCGTGCGCGTGGCAAAATTGGCCGCAGCAGCGGTCGCCTGAGCGGGCGTTGTGCCCGGCGCGAAACTGATCGTGACCTGCTTGAGGCTGAGTATGGCATCGCGCGGGTCGGCCGTCAGCACCCGTCGCCGGTCGATGAGGTAGAGGATGGAAATGCCGCCGGGGCTGGCGATCGGGCCGGCAAGCTGGCCAGGCGACATGGTTTGCAGCGCCTCCGACAGCGAATCGGGCAGCACAGACAGCCGCAGCCAGCCTAGGTCGCCGCCTTGCGCCGCGCTCGATGCCTGCGAAAAGCGGCGGGCAGAATCCTGAAATGTTGCCGAACCGTCCGACAGCGATTGGACGATGCGCTGCGCGGTTTCGGCCACCGCCTGCATCGTCGCCGCCGTCGCGGGCAGATAGATTTCAGCGACATGATATTCCTCGAGCCCGCGCTGGCTGCGCAGACGATCGATCATCGCCGCCACTTCCTCCTCGCTGACATTGGTGAAGGGCCGGATGTTGCGCGCCAACAGGCTTTCCCAGGCCAGATTGCCGCGAATCTGCTGACGCATCGACGCCGCGGACGATCCGTTCGCCGCCAAGAATTGCGTGAACTGTTCCGGCGTCTGGCGCAGGCCGGCGGCAATGCGCGCAAACTCGTTATTGATATCGCTGTCTTCCAGCGTGATTTCATCGGCTGCCGCGGCCTGAATTTGCAGCATTTCATCGACCAACTGGCCAAACACCTGGATGCGCAGCTGCTGCATCTGGTCTTCCGGCAGCTCGCCGCGGTTGGCGATCCGAATCAGCGCGATACGCTGATCGACATCGGTTTCGGTGATGATCTGCCCATTGACGGTGGCGGTGGGGCGATAGGTGTTGGCATCGCCTTCACCGAAAATCTGCGCCGTCTCAGGAATGTTAAGCCCATCGATGGGGTTGGACGTGTCACCCACAATCTGCGCGCTCGTCGCGCTGGCAACGCCGAGCAGTGCGGCAAAAAACCAAGCGGTGCGTCGCAGCCGGGGTAAAAAGGCATATCCTGTCATGATGTGATGCATGTTCCTGTCACTGAACCGACGCCTGCGGACCGCCGCAGACCCAAGCTGTATCTCTTATCGCGATGCTGCTGAACCACAGCTGAGCAGCGCGCGCCGCGGTTACGGCGGTCTTGCGGCGCGTTTACACCCCCAGATTGCGAAACGCCAGCCTCAGCAAAAAGGTGTTGCCCCGGCTGGCATCGCCCGTGTCCTGATAATCCCTGCGCCAGGTGACGCCGATGGTCAGGCATTCGTCCTCATAGGCGATGCCGAGCCGGTGGCGAATGGGCACAAAGCCATCAGCCGGCGACATCGGGTCTTCTGCCTGGTCGGTGAGGTCGACGATCGCCGAACCAAAGACCGACCAGAAACGCGCGATCTGTATCCGCCCGCCAGCGCGAATTTCCTCACGGTCGTTCAGATCCTCCCCCAACGCCTGAATGTCGCGGTTCAGCCGCAAATAGCCGGCGGTTGCGTATGTGCGGCGCGACCCGATGGTCACGTCGATCTCGTTACGTCGCACCGCCAGATTGTCCTTATCGAGCCGAAAGCGGTGCGTCAGCCGGATGAAATTGCGCAATGCAAAGGTGGTGCGACCGACGATGTCCGGCGTACGATTATTCAGCCCGCTGCCGTTGACAAAGGGCGTTGCGCGGTCACCGATACGGTAACTTTGCGCAATTTCGGTGGTCAGCGCCATGCCCGGCCGCGCAAAAGCCCATTCGAGCCCATAGGTCAGACGCGTCGTATCTTCGAACCGGTCAAAGCCGGGAAAACGGCTGATGTCGAAAATATTGCCGTCATCCCGTTCAAAGGCGCGGCTATCCTCATTAGGGATATCGACATTGTCGACAGGGCTCGTCGCGACCAGCTGAACGCGTGGTGTCACGCGATAGGCGCTCAGCCCCTGACGCCCCACCAGCGGCCAGCTGAGGTCGGCGGCACCCGCCACAAAGGCCCGCGACTGAAAACCGGGTTGGCCGCGATAAACCGGGACCGGCGTCGCGGTTACCGACTGGGTATGATAAAGGTCGGCCCGGGCGAGCGCGGTCAGTTGAAACAATTGGCCCAGCGGCGTGACCCGGCGCAAATCCCACTGGCCGCTGGCAAACAGGCGCTGCGTATCCTGTCCGTCGGTGCGCGTCAGAGCGAGGGTGTTGACGTGCAACAGCACCGATCCGCCGAGCAGGGGGTCGTCCAGCCGTTGACGAAAATCGATCGCGGGCAACGCAATCGCCTGCGCCCCCTGATTATCGTTGGCGCGCAATGTTTGCACCGCCCAACCCGCAATCGTCAGGTAACTCGACCCGCCGTTCCGTGCGACGGTAAAGGTGGACCGCAGCCGATCGTCGCGGCTGATATCGTATCGGCGCAGGAATGTGCGGTCCGTGGCGATGCGCGCTGACGCCGTTACCGACCAGCGCGGGTCAAATTGCCAACCGCCCGCGACGTCGAGATACCCACGAAAATCGTCCCGTCCGATGGCACCGGGCCGGTTGAGCGGTACGCGTTCGCTATAGGTGCCCAGCCCGCGTGCGCGCCAGGCACCGCTTTCGCTCAATCCGCGCATTTCCGCCTCCAGCAGCGGCGCGGCATTGGAGAAAATGTGCGGCGTCAGGGTCAGGTCGCTGGTATCGCTGAATCGCAGATAATAGGGCAGCGCAATTTCCAGCCCGTTCACCCTGTCGATGCGGATGTCGGGCACCAGGAACCCGGTGCCGGGAATACCGATCGCCGGATGCGACAGAAACGGCAGCGGCACCAACGGCAGGCCGAACAATTCGATGCGCGCGCCATCGTAACGGATGCGATTGCGCGCCCGGTCGTAATAGACACGAACGGCGCGAACCTGCCAACTGGGGTTGCGGCTGCACCCGTTTTCGTCCTCTACGCGGCACGGCGAATAGGCGGCATGATCCAGCTGCAGATCACCATTGGCGAGCCGGGTTCCCTGTCGCGCCGCTGCCCGGCCACCATTGTCGAACACGACCAGCAGATTCTGTACGACGCCATCGCGCAGCGTATCGCTGAGCTCGACCGATTCGCCATAGGCGGTATCACCCTGCGGCCCCGTCATCGTCACGTTGCCGATCGCCTGCACGCGCCCCGTCGCACGATTCCAGACGACCGAATCGGCGCGCAGAATCCATGCGTCGCGCCGCACCGACACATTGCCGGTCGCGGTCACCGTGTCGGCCGCTTCGCTATAGTCGACGTTGTCGGCCGCGAAATCGAGCGTTTCGCCGGCGTCGGCGGTGCTGGCAGCGGCGTCACTGCCGACCTCGGGCGCGTCCTGGGCAATAGCGGGCGCTGGCGCCATGAGGGCGCACAGGCCGAGGCACAAAGTCGAAGTCAGGGGAGCTAGGGCGCGCAAGCGCTGGGTCATAGCGGTCGAAAACATCCTTGCACCAGTCACATCGTTTGGGCCACGCGTTCCGCCCGACGTCCCGCCTGTTCGTGCTATGGACGGTGTCCAAATGCTTTGCAACTCGCCAATGCCGCACTATCAGCGGCGTTCAAACATGAGGCAAGTGCGGATGGCACGGCCGATCCGATACGACACAGCAAGACACAAGGGCAGAATGAATGATCATCGAATTTGTGACCGGACCCGCCGCCGACAGCGACGTCATCGTCGTCCCCGTTGTTTCGGGCGGGCTGGCCAGCGTGACCGAACGACTGCCGGAGGGGTTCCGCGCATCGGCAGCCGCGGCGACCGCGCAAGCCCGGTTCGAGGGCGTCGCCGGCTCTGTGTTCGAAACCTATGTCGCTGACGGAGCGCTGACGCGCCGCCTGTTGCTCGTCGGTGCCGGCAGCGGCGATGAAGCGGGCTTTGAGCGCGCGGGTGCGGGATTGACCGCTCGGCTGATCGCATCCGGCGCAACCAGTGCCTATGCCGATTTGTCGGGCGTTGATGCGGCGCGTGCGGCCCGTTTTGCGCTGGGTGCGACGCTGCGTCGCTGGCGCATCGACCGATACCGGACGCGGCTTGCCGACAGTCAAAAGGCGAGCCTGGCAGCGGTTGCCATCGCCAATGCCGGCGATGGTGCGGAGGCTGCGTGGGACCGCTGGCGGGCGGTTGCAGAGGGTGTCGCCTTCACCCGCGAGCTGGTCTCCGAACCCGCGAATATCATCTACCCGCAAAGCTTTGTCGACCGCTGCGCGGTTGTTGCCGAAGCAGGCGTGACCGTCGAAAGCTATGACGAACAGCAGATGGCGGAATTGGGCATGGGCGCCCTGCTCGGCGTGGGTCAGGGGTCGGTGAAGCCGCCCCGCCTGCTGTGCATGGAATGGAAAGGGGAGGGCGCTGGTGACGGGCCGCCGGTGCTGCTCGTCGGCAAGGGCGTGACCTTTGACACCGGCGGCATCAGCATAAAACCAGCCGCGGGCATGGAAGACATGAAATGGGACATGGGCGGCGCCGGTGCGGTTGCCGGCGCCATGCTGGCACTCGCACGGCGCAAGGCGCCGGTCCACGTCGTCGGTGTCTGTGCGCTGGCGGAGAATATGCCGGACGGTAACGCGCAGCGGCCCGGCGACATCGTGACCACCATGTCGGGACAGACGGTGGAGGTGATCAACACCGATGCAGAGGGTCGGCTCGTCCTGTGCGATGCGATGACCTGGGCTCAGCGCCGCTTCAAGCCGGAGGTGATGGTCGACCTCGCGACGCTGACTGGCGCGATCATGATCAGCCTGGGCCGCGAATATGCCGGTATGTTCACGAATGACGACGCGCTTGCACGACAACTGGTCGATGCCGGTCTCAGCGTCGGTGAAAAATTGTGGCGGCTGCCGCTCGGTGAGGCTTATGACAAGCTGATCGATAGCCAGATCGCCGACATGAAAAATGTCGGGCCGCGCGAAGGCGGGTCGATTACCGCCGCGCAATATCTCAAACGCTTTGTCGAACCCGGCGTCAAATGGGCGCATCTCGACATTGCCGGGATGGTCTGGTCCGACAAGGACGCGCCGGGCTGGGTCAAGGGTGCGACGGGCTATGGCGTACGCTTGCTTGATGCGTTCGTCGCCAAATATGAAGCGGGCTGACGCGCCGCGCGCATCTTGTCGGCAGCGTCCCGCCACACTATAATGTGACAATGTAACATCGCCGGGAGAATGGCCGTGGCACGTCTGGGTACGATCTTGCTGTGCGGGGCTTTGGCCGTGGCACTTACCGCCTGTGGGTCGAGTGGCGGCGGCACCGCGGCTGACCCGGCAAAGGCGGCGGCGGACCGGCGCGCCTCGGTCTCGCTGGCTGATCCACGCATGCCGGCCAATTTCCCGATCTATGTCGGGCAGACGGGGCAGGTGCGCGAATTTCAGGCGTCGGATGCCATTCCCGGCCAGCCGGGTCGCGTCATATCCTATTCGGTCATCGGTCGCCCCGACATCATCCGCGATTTTTACAAGGATTATGCGGAATCGGTTGGCATGACGGTGGAGGGCCGCGTCAGTTCCGCCGACTTCATGAGCGTCGATGCGCGCCGCAGCGGGACGGGGAGCCCGCGGACCTTTAGCGCGATGGCGGTCAAAAAGGCAGAATATACCAACGTCACGCTGCAATTCGACGTCGTCCCCTGACGGACTAGTGTGGTGTAATTGAAGTTCGCTATATTTCAGGGTCCAGCATCCTTGCGAACTTCAGATTCGGGTCACTGGTGGCCGGATCGGCGACAGGTCGCCTTATTGCAGCGCAGCATGACCCCTTGCGCCGCGCGACGCTGACCGCTAGTGGCGCGCCCACCAGATCAAACCATAAGTTTTTGCGCGCAAAGGAACTTTCCCATGGCTGTCACCCGCACCTTTTCGATCATCAAGCCCGACGCCACCCGCCGCAACCTGACCGGCGCGGTCACGCAGATGCTGGAAGAGGCCGGTCTGCGCGTTGTTGCGTCCAAGCGCATCCGCATGAGCCGCAAGCAGGCCGAAGGTTTCTATGCCGTGCACAGCGAACGCCCCTTCTTTGGCGAACTGGTCGAATTCATGATGAGCGAGCCGGTCGTTGTGCAGGTGCTGGAAGGTGAAGATGCGGTCACCCGCAACCGCGACATCATGGGCGCGACCAACCCGGCCGACGCTGCCGAGGGCACGATCCGCAAGACCCATGCGCTGTCGATCGGTGAAAACACCGTGCATGGCAGCGACAGCGACGAAAACGCCGCCAACGAAATCTCGTTCTTCTTTACGCCGGAAGAAATTGTCGGCTGATTTTTCCGGTCGTCATGCTGAACGTGTTTCAGCATCCATGATCAATGTTGTCGCGTTCAGGCAGCGCGCATTTTTTGGCTACGGTCCATGGACCCTGAAACGAGTTCAGGGTGACCATGAATTGGGGTGACGGGCGAATGGCCTCAATCCAAGGTCGCACGCGCCTTATGCTCACGCCGTTTCACTCGACGATGATTGAGCCGCGCATCCCAAATCCCGTGTGCAGGAAATGGGTACAGCGCAGCTCATAGGTGCCGGCAGCGGGTGCGGTCAGGTGGATGTCGACGCTGCTGCCGCCGGCCACCTCGACGCGTCCGCGATCGATTTTGGCGCGGTCCGCGGGCGCGACCTGGGCCGCCGCGAAAAATTCCGGCGCGGCAAAATTATGGCCACCACCAGACTGGTTGTCCAAGTGCAGAACATAGGCCGCACCATGGCGCAAGGTGGTGACCTGTGGTTCGAAGGCAAAGCTCGACAGGGTGATGTTCAGCCGCGTCGGGCCAGATTCAGGCTGAACCGTTGCGGCAGCGGGTGCCATCAACGCGATGGTGGCGGCCAAAAATATGCTGTGGCGCATGACGCTGTCCTTATGCTGCGATGCCCCTGAGCGTAACCATAGCAGTTGTGCGTCAGGATTGCACGGCGGCAAGCGCCAGCGCCAGCTCGCCGCGCACATCGACACCGGTTCCTGCTGCGGCAGCACCAGATAGCGGCGCTTTGGACCGCCCGACCTCCTGCTGTGCCAGATCGATGAATTGGCGGGTGTATCGCTCTGATATGCGGGCCAGAGCGGCGAGGCTGGGCTGGTCGTGCAGCCCCGGCGCGATCTGGCAAATCTGGCTGTTCGCAACCAGGCAGTCGAGGATGATCGGGCGACGGCCCTGATAGGCATTTGGCCCGTCGCGCGTGTCGTCGCGGTTGACGTTTCGAAAAAACATCCTGCCTTTCTCCACCATCACCGATGATTGCAGGTGCAGCTCAAAAAACAGCGCAGCGTCGGCCCGGGGTGCGCTCGAATCCCGCAGCGCAACGATATGCCGGTACGTCCGCTGGAGAATGTCGATGGCCGTCATGCTCCATTCGAAAATCTCGTCATTGCGCAGTTCTTTGGTTTTCCAGCTGGCATAGGTGAACCAGATGCCGATCACGCCCGCCAGAAACGAAAATGTCGCAACAATCAGTTCCGCCATTGAGTGCCCCCCCTTTAAGCGTGTCGGCCGCCGCTAAAATTCCTCGGCCGCAGCCATAAAGGCCGCCAGCTTTTTCGGCGCCACCGCTGTCCAGCTCCGGCGGATCCACCCGTCGATATCGGTCCAGTCCGTGTCGCCAAGGTCGAGGCGTATGGCGATCCAACCGTCACCGAAATAGGCCGGGCGGAAAAAACGGTCGCTGTCCCTGTCGATCAGCATGGCCTGTTCTTCCTCACCGCTGATCTTGACGAGCAGGGCGGTACGGCCGTCGCCATGATGGTCATGGCTGAACCAGGCGAATTTCTTGCCCTTGATAATACCGAAACAGGGCATGCCGTGCGACAACGTCTCCTCCGCTTCAGGCATCGCCATGGCGAGCGCGCGCACCTGTGCCAGCCAGAAATCGGGGTTATGTTCGCGCAACACAAATTCGGCCAGCGCGCGCGGGTAAAGTTGATGCTCGGCGATGCGCACGCGCGCAGCCAGTGACCGCGCATCGTCGCCGGGCAATATGATGACCGACGATTGCGCGAGCACCGGTCCTTCATCGACACCGGCAGTGACAATGTGGACGCTGCACCCGCCATGCGTATCGGCGGACTCGATTGCGCGCTGATGCGTGTCGAGGCCGGGATATTTCGGCAGCAGGCTGGGGTGGATATTGACCATCCGCCCCGACCAGGATTCAACAAAGCGGGTGCTGAGGATGCGCATATAGCCGGCCAGCGCGACATACTGGGCGCCCGACGCCACAATCGCGTCGTGCATGATGCTATCATGCGCCTCTCGCGACCGTCCGGCATGGCTGTGGGCGAATATGGGCACGCCCTCTGCGGCGGCGAGCGCGAGGCCCGGACTGTCGGGATTGTTGCTGGCGACGA
>CAZAWL010000060.1:0-9878 GCA_964488705.1 uncultured Sphingopyxis sp. | reverse complement strand
CTCCCAATTCATAATAAAAGTCGGCTTATGGCTTGACTTTAGATTTGTCCGGACAAATTGTGAAGCGCAAATTGCAGTGGCGCATAAATCGGGGAGGGAAAGGCAGCAAGATGTTGGCGATCGGCAGCCTGTTGTTCGTGCCCGGTTCGCGGCCCGACCGCTTTGCAAAGGCGGCGGCATCGGGCGCGGACATGGTCGTGATCGACCTCGAAGACGCGGTAGCTGATGCGGATAAAGGCATGGCCCGCGACGCGGTTATTGCTGCACTGGCCAGCGATGGGGGACGCCAATTTGCCGTTCGCATCAACGCGGTTCATACGGCCGCCGGCATGGCCGACATCCTCGCCCTGCATGCACAGGCGGAGCAGCCCGCCGCGCTGTTTCTGCCGATGGTTGAAAGCGCAGCCGAAGTGTCCGTGGTGCGCCGCGCCTATGGTGACGCCGTCCCCGCTATCGTCCCGCTGGTCGAAACCCCAAAAGGCATGGCCGTGGCGGCAGACATAGCCGCCGAACGCGGCGTCGCGGCGATGATGTTTGGTGGCGGCGATATGGCGGGTGAGCTGGGCGTGCCGATGAGTTGGGACGCACTGGCTCACGCCCGTGGCGCCTTTGTGCTGGCGTGCGCCGCCGCACATGTGCCGGCCATCGATGTGCCATGGCTGGCGCTCGACGACCATGACGGGTTGCTGGCCGAAACGCGGCGGGTGCGCGCCATGGGCTATGGCGCAAAGGCGGCCATCCACCCGGCGCAGGTCGACATCATCAACCGCGTCATGCGCCCGTCGCAGGACGAGGTGCAACAGGCGCAGGCCGCACTGGCGGCCTATGAGGCGGGTGGCCGCCGCGCCATCCGCTATCAGGGCCGCATGTTGGAGGCACCTGTGGTAAAAGCATTTGAAGCAGTGATTGCGAAAGCTGGAAGGGGCAACAATGCGTGACGGCGTCATCGAAGTCGGACCACAGCGTTACCGCGAAACCTATGGCCGCTATTATGAAGAGATGATCGTCGGCGATGTCTATGAACATCGGCCGGGGCGGACCATTACCGAAGCCGACAATACCTGGTTTACGTTGCTGACCATGAACCAGCATCCGTCGCATTTCGACGTCGAGTTTGCGCGCAAGACCGAATTTGGCCGGCCGCTTGTCGCGTCCCCGCTGACCGTCGCGATCATGACAGGGCAGAGCGTATCGGACGTCAGTCAAAAGGCTGTCGCCAATCTGGGATGGAAGGAAATCCGCCTGCTCAAGCCCGTCTTTGCCGGCGACACGCTCTATTCGGAATCCGAAGTGCTGGAAAAGCGCGAATCGGCCAAACGGCCGGAACAGGGTATCGTCACCATCCGTACCACCGCCAAAAACCAGCATGGCGACGTCGTGTGCGACTATGTGCGGGTGATGCTGATTTGGAAACGTGGCTTTGGCCCGATGGAGGATTGACGATGGCCACTGCCGCCGCAACGCAGGCCGCACCGATTGACGCCGATGAAGAGCGGGCATTCCTCGACGCCATTCAGAAATGGGTCGACAAGGAAGTGCGCCCGGTCGTGCTGCATCATGACCATAACGACATCTGGCCCGAGGAACTGGTGCACCAAATGGCGGACATGGGGCTGTTTGGTGCGACGATCGGCCAGCAATATGGCGGTCTCGGCATGTCGGCGGTCACCTATGCCAAGATTGTGGCACTCATCTCCTCCTACTGGATGGCGATTACCGGCATTTTCAACTCGCACCTGATCATGGCCTGCGCGGTCGAACGCTTTGGCACGGCTGCCCAAAAGGCGCTGTGGCTCCCCAAATTTGCGAGCGGGCAAATCCGCGGCGGACTGGCACTGACCGAGCCCAATGCGGGAACCGACCTGCAGGCCATCCGCACCACGGCAGTGCGCGACGGCGATGATTATGTGCTGAACGGTACGAAAACGTGGATTTCCAACGCCATGAACGGCAGCTGTTTTGCATTGCTTGCCAAGACGGACCCACAGGCGTCGCCGCGCTACAAGGGGATGAGCCTGTTCATCGCGCCCAAGCAGGACGGATTTTCGACCGGCAAAAAGTTCGACAAGCTGGGGTATAAAGCGATCGATTCAGGGGAGATCATCCTCGACAATTACCGGATTCCGGCCGCCAACCTGATCGGTGAAGTGGAGGGGCAGGGCTTTTTCCAGGCGACTGGTGGCCTCGAACTGGGACGGATCAACGTCGCGGCGCGCGGCGTCGGACTCGCCGAAGGGTCGCTGCGGCTGGCAACCGAATATGCGCAGCTGCGCGAGACGATGGGCAAGCCGATCTGCGAGCATCAGGCCATTCAGTTGAAATTGGGGGAAATGGTAACGCGCGCCCGCGCTGCGCGGCTGCTGACCTTTGACGCGGCAGAGGCCTATGACCGCGGCGACCGCTGCGACATGGAGGCCGGGATGGCGAAATATTTCGCCTCGGAGGCTGCGGTCGCGAACAGTCAGGAGGCGATGCGGATCTATGGCGGCTATGGCTATTCCAAGGAATATGACATCGAACGCTATTATCGTGACTCGCTGCTGATGTGCATTGGCGAGGGCACCAATGAGATGCAGCGGATGATCATCGCCAAACAATGGGTAAAGGCCAACCCGGCGTGACCGCTGCCGGGACGGACCATAGCGCGCGGCCTCTGCCGTTGCAGGGTTTCCGCATCATCAGTGCGGAACAATATGGCGCCGGACCATATGGCACCCAGTTTCTGGCCCAGCTCGGCGCCGACGTCATCAAGATAGAGCCACCGCACCGCGACGGCCGCGGCGGGGGCGATACCGCACGACAGGTCGGACCGCATTTCCTGCGCGATGGGGAAAGCGTCTATTTCAACGCATTCAACCTGAATAAACGGTCGCTGACGCTTGATTTGAATAGTGAAACGGGTCAGCAAATATTGCACCGGCTGGTCATGGACGCCCATGCCATGGTCAATAATCTGCGCGGCGACCTGCCGGCGCGGCTCGGGCTGACCTATGACCGGCTGGCCGAACAGAACCCCGCTATCGTTTGCGCCCACCTGTCCGCCTATGGCCGCGACAATGCCCGCGCCAAATGGCCCGGTTATGACTATCTCATGCAGGCAGAGGCCGGCTTTTGCGCGCTGACGGGGGACCCGGCCGGCGAACCGCAGCGTTTTGGCCTGTCGATGGTCGATTTCATGACCGGGACACAGATGGCAGTCGGCCTGCTGGCGGCGTTGCTCGATGCGCAGCGGTCGGGGCTCGGGCGCGACATCGACCTCGATCTATTGTCGAGTGCCGTGCATCAGATGACCTATCCTGCGCTGTGGTATTTGAACAATGGCGAGGTCACGGGCCGGACGCCCCGCTCGGCGCACCCCTCGGCAACGCCCAGCCAGATGTTCAGGGCCGCTGACGGGTGGATGTTTGTCATGTGCCAGCTGCCTAAATTCTGGACGATATTGTGCGAAAGGCTGGGCGCGGAGGCGCTGGCCGCGGACCCACGATTTGCCAGTGTGGAATTACGGCTGGCCAATCGTGCGGAGCTGACGACGCAGCTCGATGCGCTGTTTGGCACGGCGCCGGTTGCACATTGGCGCGCGCTGCTGGAGGGGTATGTGCCGATTGCACCGGTGCTCGGCGTGGCGGAGGCGCTCGATAATCCATGGCTTGAAACGATCGGCATGATCGACCGGGTTGCCCACCCGGACAATCCGGAACTGCGCGTCCTCGCCAGCCCGATACGTGTCGACGGGCAACGTTTGCCGAGCCGCGCCGCGCCGCTGTTGGGGCAGGATAGCGACGATGTGTTGCGCAGCGTGGGCTATGGCGATGACGATATTCGCGCCTTTCGTGCGGCCGGGGTTGTCTGACGATGCCCGGTGACGGCGCGGGCAAGCTGGCCGGGGTCCGGGTCATCGACCTGACCCAGTTTCTGCCCGGCCCGATGATGACGATGATGATGGCCGATCAGGGTGCCGAAATATGGAAGGTGGAGCCGGCCGCCGGCGACCCGGCGCGCCAGCAGGCACCTTTTGAGGCCGGCCAGTCGGTGTGGTTCCGCAACCTCAATCGCGGCAAACGCAGCATCGTCCTCGACCTCAAGAGCGAGGCGGGCAAGGCGCGATTGTGGGCTTTGATCGACGGCGCCGATGTCTTTGTGGAGGGGTTTCGCCCCGGTGTCATGGCGCGGCTCGGGTTTGACTATGCGGCGGTGTCGGCGCGCAACCCGCGCATTATCTATTGTTCGATTTCCGCCTTTGGTCAGACCGGCGCATTATCGCACCACCCCGCGCACGACATGGCAGTTCAGGCGCTGGCGGGCTTTTTGTCCGTCAATGACGGGGCGGACGGCGCGCCAGTGGTCCCCGGTGCGGCCTCGGCCGATATGGCGGCGGGGCTGACGGCCCTGTCGGCCGTGCTGATGGCGCTGGTGGGTCGCGAACGAAGCGGGCAGGGTGATTATATCGACTGCGCGATGTTCGATGCCTTGCTGCCCTGGTGTGCCCATGTGGCGGGCGGCGCGATCATGGGTGGGGATCCGCCGCGCTCGACGCACCAGCGGTCGCTGGGTGGCGCGGCCTTTTATCAGGTGTATCGCACCGCCGATGGCCAGCATGTGGTGCTGGGTGGGCGGGAGATGAAATTTGTCGCCAACCTGCTCACGGCGCTTGATCGCCCCGACCTTATCGCCGTGGCCGAACGTCCGGCTGGCGAACAGGGTGCGTTGATCGACTTTCTGCGCGAAACCTTCGCCGGGCGGTCGCGCGCGGAGTGGGAACATTGGTTTGCCGACAAGGATGTCGCCTTTGCCCCCGTGCTCGATTTTCGTGAGGCGCTGGACCAGCCCCACATCGCAGAGCGTGGCTTAGTCGTGAAACATGGCGGTGCGCACATGATTGCACCGGCCATCCGCTTTGCCGGTTCAGGCTGGCAACCCGCCGGTGCGCCCGAACTGGGCAGCGATGACTGACCCGTCACTCCACCTCGATATGCATGGCATAGGCGAAACTGTCGCCGGGGTGGTGATTGGCCGAAATTTCGAGGATGCGGCCGTCCGAGTCGCGGTAACAGCGCAGGATCAGCAGGACCGGCGAGCGCTTGCTGACGCCCAGGATGCGCGCTACCTCCGCATTGGCAGCGACCGCCTGAATATCCTGTGTGACGCTGGCGATTTTGATGCCGGCGAGCCGTTCGAGCTGCCGGAAAATCGTGTCCTCGTTCGGCGCGACATCGGCGGCGACGTGGCGCAGGCTTTCGTGCAGATAGGCCTCTATCATTGCGATCGGCTGGCTCGACCCATCGCGGGTTCGTTGCCCCTTGAACCGGGTCCATCGTCCGCCGGCGACGAGGTCAAGCTGTTCGGCGATGCTTTTCGGCAGCGGCGCATCGCCCACCAGCGTGAAATGGGCGCGGGTGTCGCGCGCATATTGAAGAATTTCGGCAAAGTTCGACAGCGGTTGGTGCAGCGCGCCGCCGCGCGCGACGGCCGACTGAATGACCGTGCCGGACCCACGCTTGCGGGCGATCAACCCGTCCGACTGCAGCGTGCGCAGCGCCTCTCGCACGGTAAAGCGCGACACACCATAACGTTTGCACAGGTCGCTTTCGGTCGGGAAACTGTCGTCCGCATACACGCCGCGCGCAATTTCGCGGCGCAACTCCTCAGCCAATTCCTTGTAGCGTGGCGTCGCGGCCAATCGATCTCTCCCCGAGCAGCAGGCGTAGCTGCATGACCGCGACTTATAGCCTGACCGAGCAATTGGCCAAGCATTTGCTGCGTCCGGTCGATGATGCGACGCGGGCGCGGGCGCGGCTGCATCTGCTCGACTGGCTAGGGTGCGTGGCGGGCGCGCGGGGCAGTGCGCTCCACACCCGGCTCGCCGACGCGCCGCCCGTGGCGCAGCGCGCCTTTCTCGGCAATCTGCTCGAGATGGACGATGTCCACCGCACCGCGGTGCTGCATCCCGGGCCGGTCGTCTGGCCGACAGTGCTCGACAGTGGCCGGCCGCTGGACCGGCTGCTCGACGCGGCGGTGCGCGGGTATGAAGCGATGATCGCCGTAGGCGCGACCTTCGACGCGCATCATTATGCGCATTATCATCCGACCGCGACCGCCGGTGTGTTCGGCGCTGCGGCGGCGAAGGCGAGCCTGCAAAATCTGGACGGAGAGGCGACCGTCGCCGCGCTCGGCATGGCGGGCTCGGTCAGCGGTGGACTGTGGCAGACACGGCACGAACCCGGCGATGCGAAACAATGGCATGTCGCGCATGCGGTGATGGTGGGCAGCCATTGCGGCTGGCACGCCTCGCTCGGGCTGACGGGCCCGCGGCTTATCCTCGAAGGGCCGCAGGGCCTCTACGCCGCCACCTGCCGCGAGCCCAAGCCGATATGCTTTCCCGATCAGTGGCGGATCCACGAGGTCAGTTTCAAACCCTGGGCGGCGTGCCGCCATGCCCACCCGGTGATCGATTGCGCGCTCGAATTGCGTGCGGCGGGCAGGCTGGCCGCGCCATTCGTCGTCGAGACCTATGCCGACGCGCTGGCATTTTGCGATAATCCGCACCCGATAACCGAGGCTGAGGCAAAATTTTCGCTGCAGCATGCGGTTGCTGTGATTGCCGACGGGCGCGCCGCCACCCCGGCGGATTTCACGCCCGATGCCATCGCCCGGCTTGCGCCGCTGCGGGCAACGGTGACGGTGATGGAGGACGCGGCGATAACCGCGCGGTACCCGGCGCACTTCGGCGCGCGCGTCAACGGGCTCGAACTGGTCGACACACGCGGTGACCCCGAACGGCCGGTGAGCGCCGACGACCTTATCGCCAAGGTCCGCACGCTGGTGGCGTGGGGCGGATTGGCCGCCGGGGAAGCCGACCGTGCGGTCGAGCTGGCGCTGTCTGGTGACGATGCGGCAGCGATGCAGGCGATGCTGGAGGATTGGCTGGCGTGAACCACCGGACAGCCATCCTCGATTTTGCCGCCGCGCCGCATGACTTGCCGCCTGCGGTGCGCGCCGACGCGCTGCGGCTGCTTGGCGACACGATCGCGGTCATGGCGGCGGGGGCGGCGACCGATGACGCGACGGCAGTGCGCGCGGCGGTCGCCGACACCGCGTTCAATTATGGCTTTGCCGCGCATTGCCTCGAATGGGACGCCGTGCACGAAGGCGCTGTGGTGCACGCGCTGTCGGCGGTCACGGCCGCATTGCTCGCGAGCAGTCGGCGGAAGGGTGGATGCGACGGCACGGATTTTCTCACTGCCCTCGCGGTCGGCGTCGATATTGCCAGCGGCCTCGGCATCGCGGCCACCGGGCCCATGCGCTTTTTCCGTCCCGCGACGGCGGGCGTCATCGGTGCGGCAATGGCGGTGGCCCGGCTCGAAGCGTTGTCGCGGGCGCAGATGGCCGATGTACTTGGGCTGGCGTACAGCTTTGCGGGCGGAACGATGCAGGCCCATGTCGAAGCATCGGCCGCGCTGCCGCTGCAGATTGGCCGGGCGGCGTCGGCGGCAATGCAGGCGGTCGATTTGGCAGCGGCAGGGCTGACCGGCCCGCACGACATTTTTGACGGCGCCTATGGCTATGATGCGCTGATCGAGCCGATTGATCTCGCCCGTTACACCGCCGATCTGGGGCGGGTGTGGCGCATCGGCGAAGTGAGCATAAAGCCCTTTCCCAGCGGCCGGGCGAGCCATGCCGCGCTCGGCGCGCTGTACGACCTGCGCGGGGAGGTCGCGCCCGATGATGTGGCGCGCATCGACCTGTTTGCGCCGCCGCTGATCCACCGGCTGGTGGGGCGGCCATATGTTCCGGATGCGCCGATGAGCTACCAGCGGCTGAGCCTCGCCTTTCTGGCGCCGCTCATGCTGCGTGATGGACGGATCGACCCGCGCATCACCGAGACGATCGGGCCGCTGGCGGAGCGCGTCCATGTCAGCGTCGATGACAATGGCGACGGCAATGCGATGAGCCCGCAGCGATTGGTCGTCACCTTGCGATCCGGCGCGACGTTGGAACGTGCCGTCACCGCGACGCTCGGCAGCCCCGCCGCGCCGATGTCGCCCGCCCAGACAGAGGACAAAACTATGCTGTGCCGGGAACTGGCGGGCGCGTGCGACCCGCGCATGTTCGATGACCCCCTTGCCTATGCCATGGATCCGCAATGACCTATCCGACCTATTTCGAAGCCTTTGATGCCAAGACCATGCTGGCCGACTATCCGCTCGACCTGGTCGGCCGCTATGGACGGATGTCGCGCGACGAGCTCTGGTCGCTTCAGAATGGCCGGTTCGTGACGCTGATGGCGCGCGGGTGGGAGATTCCGTTTTACCAGCGGCTATGGGGCGCGGCGGGGATAGAGCCGGGGGATATTCGCGGCCTTGACGACATCACCAAATTGCCGGTGTACGACAAGTCGGACCTGATGGCGTCGGTCAATGCGTATCCGCCCTATGGCGATTTTGACGGTCGCGGCGAAACGCCGGTCGTGTTCCACACCACCAGCGGGACGACCGGCCGCCCGCAACCATTGATGTTCGGACCCAAGGGGCGGGAAGTCACCAATTTGCTGGTCGGACGCATGTACCGCTGGATGGGGCTGGGTCGGGACGATGTCGTCCAGTCGGTCTATGGCCACGGCATGATCAATGGCGGCCACTATATCCGCGAGGCGGTGACGCATTTCACCAACGCCTTGTTCCTGAGCGCCGGCACGGGCATCGAGACGCGCAGCATCAACCAGGTCAATCTGCTCGCCGACTTTGGCGTCACGGCGATGGTCGGTTTCGTCGATTATATCCGCAAGCTCGCCGAAGTGGCGGAGGCAGAGGGTTTGTTCGACCGTATCAAGCTCAAGATGATTATCGGCCATCTGGGGACGGAAGACCGCGCGGCAACCGAGGCGGCGTGGCACGGGGCGCGGGCCTATGACTGGTACGGCGTCGGCGATACCGGCAGCATCGCGGGCGAAGGGCCGGACCGCGACGGCCTCTATGTGTGGGAGGATGCGCAATATCTGGAAATGCTCGACGTCGACGACGGCACGCCCGTCGCCCGGGGCGAAACCGGCGACATGGTCGTGACCTGCCTGTTCAAGGACGATATTGCGCCGTGCATCAGGTTCAATACGCATGACATCACGCATGAACTGGCCGGGCAGGGGGAATTGGCCTTCAAACGCATCGCCGGGTTCAAGGGGCGCAGCGACAATATGGTCAAGCTGCGTGGCATCAACCTGTTCCCGCATGCCATCGGCGCGATCATCGAAGGACGGGGCGACCTGACCGGCGAATATGTCTGCCGGCTGACGCGTGACCCCGCGACGCAGCGCGATGATATGACCGTGGTCATCGAAAGCCGCGGCGGCAGCGATGCCGCGAACCTCGCGCTCGTGCTGCGGCAAGGGTTGAATGTCGATGTCGCGGTGCAGCTGTGCGAACCAGGCGGCACCGCCTCCCTGACGCAGATCGATGTCCGGCAAAAGCCGATCCGGCTGATCGACGAGCGCGGCCTGTGATTGACTGGCCCGCCCTCAAGGCTGCAAATGCGCCAGTCCATGCCTTTGTCGATTGGGACGAGGGGGCGCGCGGTGGTGTCGGCGAGCTGGCGGGGCTGACCGTCGGTGTCAAATCGAACATCATGGTGCGCGGCCTGCCCTGGACCGGTGGCATGGGCCTGTACCGCAACCGCATCGCCGCCCGCGATGCCCGCGTGGTCGACATGCTGCGCAGCAATGGTGCAGCAATTATCGGCAGCCTCAACATGCATGAAGCGGCATTGGGGGCGACCACCCACAATCACTTTTTCGGCCGGACGCACAACCCGCATCGCATCGGCCATACCCCCGGCGGATCATCGGGCGGCAGCGGAGCGGCCGTTGCCGCCGGGCTGTGCGATATTGC
>CAZAWL010000059.1:0-9893 GCA_964488705.1 uncultured Sphingopyxis sp. | reverse complement strand
CTGCCCAATGATTTGCGCGACGCCATCATGGTGGACGCGGGACACCGCGCATTGTGGCAAGCGCTGACGCCATTGGGCAGGAATGAGTTCATCTGTTGGGTGGAGGATGCAAAGCGCGCCGACACGCGGGCGCGACGGGTCACCCGCACGGTCGAGGAATTGCAGGAGGGCAAGCGCCGCCCATGCTGTTGGGCGGGATGCATCCACCGGACCGACAAGGCGCCATCGGCGTGGCAGCAGGCGGTGCTTATCGATCAAAAGCGGGGGCGCTGAACCGGTGCGGGGTGCGCTCGCCCGGGCGGAACGGCATAGCCCATTTCTGGCGCGATTGATCGGGCGCCGGCCCGACCTGGTTCAAATGCTGGCGGACGGATTGATCGATGACGCCCTGCAACTGGCGCTGGCCGACGGGCCGGATGCCGACCCGGCAACGCGCCTGCGGCGGCAACGCGAAGGGGTGGCATTGGTCGTCGCCATCGCCGACCTGTCGGGCCGTTGGGATTTGGAACGTGTCACGCGGGCCTTGTCCGACTTTGCCGATTACGCGCTCGATGCGGCGATTGCCACGGCGATCGCGGAGCGGATGCCGGGGGCGGAAGCGAGGGGTTTCGCCGCGATCGCACTGGGCAAACTCGGCGGGCAGGAGCTGAATTATTCGTCGGATATCGACCCGATATTCCTGTTCGACCCGCAAACCCTGCCGCATCGGGACCGCGATGACGTGGGCGAAGCGGCCGTACGGATCGGTCGCCGCGTCATCGAAATTCTCTCCACCCGCAACGAACATGGCTATGTTTTTCGTGTCGATATGCGGCTGCGCCCTTCGCCCGAAGTGACGCCGATCGTCTTGCCGGTCGATGCCGCCATCTCCTATTATGAATCGCAGGCGCTGGCATGGGAACAGGCGGCCTTTATCCGGTCGCGCGCCTGCGCTGGCGACATGGCGCTGGGGCATCATTTTCTCGATGCGATCCAGCCATTCATCTGGCGCCGCAGCATGGATTTCGGCCAGATCAAGCGGATCAGCGATATCACCCAGCGAATCCGCAGCGCCTATGCGTCGGGGCAGGCATTCGGGCCCGGCTTTGACCTCAAGCGCGGGCGTGGCGGCATCCGCGAAGTCGAATTTCTGGCGCAAGCGCATCAGCTCATCCATGGTGGACGCAATGCGGCGCTTCGGGTGCGACCGACCGCAGCCGCGCTCAATGCGCTGGCTGGTGCGGGGCATCTGGGCGGCGATGATGCGGCGGCGCTGGCCGATAGCTATCGGCTGTTGCGTACGATCGAGCATCGGTTGCAGATGGTCGATGATCAGCAGACCCACAGCCTGCCTGACGGTCGCGCGGCGCTCGATGGTGTCGCGGCGCTGCATGGTCTGGCCGATGGCGCGGCTTTGCTGGCGCTGCTGCGTCCGGTCGTTGATCGGGTGGGGACCGCCTTTGACGGACTGATCGACCATCAAGAGGGCGGGACGGTACGGCGTTGGCCCGACGATGTATTGTCGTCGGCGGCGGCAGCATCCAAAGCGGGCTTTGCCGACGGCGTCACCGTTGCACAGCGCGTCGCCGAATGGCGCAGCGGCGCAGTGCGGGTGCTGCGCAGCGCGGCGGCGAGGGAGGCGCTGGAAGCCGTATTGCCGACATTGATGGATGGCTTTGGCCGGGGGCATGACCCGGACACGGTGCTGGCACGTTTTGACCGCCTGATCGGTGGCCTGCCGAGCGCCGTCAATTTCTTTAATCTGCTCGCCGCGCAACCGCCGATGCTGGCAACGCTGGTGGCGGTATTGGGCCATGCACCCACGCTCGCCGCCGAACTCGGCACCCGTCCGGAACTGATCGAAGGGCTGATCGACGCCAGCGTATTTGCGACGGTGGCCGACCCCGCGACGCTGGCGGCGTCGATGCGCGCGGGCGCGGCGGCGAGTTATGAAGGCGCGCTCGACCATGTCCGCCGTGTTGTCGGCGAGGACCGGTTCGCCCTGGGCGTCCAGCTGGTCGAAAGTGCGCGCGACCCGTTGCTCGTCGCACGCAGCTATGCCGATGTGGCCGACGCCGCGCTGACGCGCCTCGTCGACTGTACCATTGCCGAATTCGAAGCGGTGCATGGCGCGATTGCAGGCGCGGAATTATTGATCCTCGCGCTCGGCCGCTATGGCGGTCAGGGGCTCACCCATGCCTCCGACCTTGACCTGATATTGCTCTTTACCGGCGATCATCTGGCGGAGTCGGATGGTGACCGCCCGCTCGGCGCGACGCGCTATTTCAACCGGCTGGGACAGCGCGTTGTCGCCGCCCTGTCGGTGCCGACCGCCGCTGGCCGCCTGTATGAGGTCGATACGCGGCTGCGGCCACAGGGCACACAGGGGCCATTGGTTGCCAGCCTCGATGCCTTTGCGCGCTATCAGCAAGAGGATGCCTGGGCCTGGGAACATATGGCGCTGACCCGTGCGCGCTGCGTTTATGGCAGCGATGGCGGGCGCGCGGCGCTGGACGCCATTATCGCGCGGGTACTGGACCAGCCGCGCGACCTGGCACGGCTCCACGCCGATATCGTCAAGATGCGCAGTGACATGGCGGCGCACAAGCCGCCGGGCGGGCCGCTCGACGTAAAACTGATCGAGGGCGGCCTGGTGGACGCCGAATTCGCGGTGCATGCGATGCAATTGATGCATCGCACCGCCTTTACGCCGCTGCTTGATGGCGCGCTCGACCGCCTCGTCGCGCAGGATCTGGCGCCGGCGCAAGCACCCGACGCGCTGGCCTTGCTGTCGCGGATGCTCGTCACCATGCGGCTGATGGCACCGGATGGCGGCGCCCCGGACGACGAGGAAACGCGGAGCCGAATCGCGCATGCCTGCCTGTTCGGGCAGGGTGATGATGCGGATTGGGACGGGTTGATGCGCCGCTACGCCGATGCCCGCAATTGCATCGGGCAATGGTGGTGTGCCATTCGGGATGCCGCGCCCTGACGAGGGTGCGGTGAGTCTGTCGCGATTATAGGGGATGACGACCATGTTGCAGGTGGGTGAAGCGGCGCCGGATTGGACATTGACGCTTGCTGACGGGAGCGCGCTGCGTCGCGACGACCTGGCTGGCAAGGCGCATGTCATCTATTTCTATCCCAAGGCGGACACACCCGGCTGTACCAACGAGGCAAAGGATTTCTCGGCGCTGATGCCGCAGTTCGACGGTGCTGGCATTGCCGTGATCGGCGTCAGCAAGGACGCGCCGAAACGCCTTGGAAAATTTGCCGAAAAATATGGACTGGCCGTGCAGCTGGGGTCGGATGAGGGCGGCCACATGACCGAAGACTTCGACGCGTGGGTCGAAAAGTCGATGTATGGGCGCAGCTATATGGGCATCGAACGGTGCACATTCCTGTTCGGTGCCGATGGCCGGCTGGTGGAACAATGGCGCAAGGTCAAGGTAAAGGGCCATGCCTCGGCGGTCCTCGATCGCGCGGTCGGGGCCTGACCACAGGCCAGTACGACCGTCGTGAACGCGTCCGATTCAACGCCTTGGCGCGCGGAATCGATGTGACAAAATCATTTCAACCCATGATCACTGCAACTCAACGCATGAACCGCGTCCGGCTGTTGCTTGATTAATCTTTGCTCCGCACAACGCTGGCCAAGGGCGCAGTTGCGGGGTCGCCGCACTGTAAAGCAGGGTCAAAACATCATTGATGCGGGCTTTCGGGCCGGTGCAGTGAATGCAATGTTTTCGGGGTCGCATGTCGCAATTTTACCGTAATCTGATCAGAGCTGCCGCTGCACTCGCGCTCGGTATGGCCGCCCCCGCTTTTGCGTCTTCGGCGACCACCATAGCGCCGGTCGACCTCGACGCCCCGGATGTGGAGCTTGATGGCGCAGAGGCAGAGGCAGCGATCGCCAGCGCCGATGCGACGGCGGCTGCGGTTGTCCGCACCACCCCCATTCTGGCGCAACGTCTGGGCGGGGCAGGCGACAACCAGTTCCGCTCACTGTTCAACGCCTGGCAACAGATGGACGGGCCAGAGGCGCAGGCCATTGCCATTCCGTCGCGTCGTCCGGTCGACCAGATGCGGCTGACTTCGTCATTCGGCACCCGCAGCGACCCGTTCAACGGCCGTCGCGCGCGTCACAACGGCATCGACATTCCCGGCCCGCTCGGCACCCCGATTTACGCCACCGCCGACGGCGTGATTGGCCGCGCTCAACGTTTGGGCGGTTACGGCAATTATGTGGAAATCGATCATGGCAACGCCATCCAGACGCGCTACGGCCACCTGTCGGTCATATCGGTCGCGTCGGGTCAGCGGGTCCGCCGCGGCGACGTCATCGGCATGATGGGCTCGACGGGCCGGTCGACCGGCAGCCACCTGCATTATGAAGTGCGTATCGCTGGCGCACCCGTCAATCCCATTCCTTTTGTCGCCGACGATGGCGTGATGGTCGAAGCGGCTGACCGCGGTACCGTCGCTCTGGGCGGCCCGCGCGAATAGGCCGCGTTATCGCGCTGGCTGGCGCGGTGCTTGTCGTGGCCCGGTGACGGCCCTATTTACCGTCTTATGACCGACACCATGGAACCTGTGGCTTTGCCGACACTGACTGCCGCGGCCGCTGCGCGTGTGCGCGCGATTGCCGATCGTCTGGGGCAGGCCGACGCCCAATTGCGCCTGTCGGTCGATGGCGGCGGCTGTTCGGGCTTTACCTATAAATTCGGACTCGCCGAAACCGTCGAAACGGACGACCATGTGCAGATGACCGATGGTGTTGCATTGGTCATCGACCCGGTCAGCATCGAGCTGCTGCAAGGTAGCGTGGTCGATTATGTCGAATCGCTCGGTGGTTCGAGTTTCAAGGTGACCAACCCCAACGCCACCGCCGGATGCGGCTGTGGGTCCAGTTTTTCTGTCTGACGGCGACCGCTGACGCTGCCGCCGCTCTTGGCAGCGGGCACGCAACCGCTATGGTCGCGGCATGAAGATCGCTACCTATAATGTGAACGGCATAAAGGCGCGGTTGCCCCGCCTGACCGAATGGCTGTCCGAAACCCGGCCCGACATCGTCTGTCTGCAAGAGCTTAAATCCGCCGATGAAGGCATCCCCCGCGCCGACATAGAGGCGCTTGGCTATGGCGGGCTGTGGTATGGGCAAAAGGGGTTCAATGGCGTCGCCATTTTGGCCAAAGGGGCCGAACCCGTCGAAGTGCGGCGCGGGCTCGATGGTGAGCCGGAGGATGAGCAGAGCCGCTATATAGAGGCGGATGTCTTGGGCGTCCGTGTTGCCGGCATCTACCTGCCAAACGGCAATCCGCAGCCCGGCCCGAAATTTGACTATAAGTTGCGCTGGATGGGGCGCTTGCGCGAACGGGCACGGGCGATTCTGGCCGAGGAGGTGCCCGCAATCATCGCCGGTGATTTCAACGTCATTCCCAATGACGACGACATATTGCGGCCCGCCGCGATGGCGGATGACGCGCTGATGCAGCCACAGAGCCGCGCGGCCTATCGCGCTATGTTGGCCGACGGCTGGACCGATGCGCTGCGCAGCCGGTACCCCGGCGGCGGCATCTGGACTTATTGGGACTATCAGGCGGGGGCATGGCAGCGCGATGCCGGTTTCCGCATCGATCATTTGCTACTGAGCCCCGCTCTCGCCGACCGGCTGGCCGATGCCGGCGTGGATAAGGACCATCGTGGCCGTGAAAAGGCGAGCGATCATGCGGCCACATGGGCTGAGCTACGCTGAGCATGGCCGTCGTCGTTCGTCCCTTTGCCGATTCTGATGCCGGCGGCGTGGCCGCCATGTTGCACCTGTCGGTGCGGGATATTGCGTCGCGCGACTATGCACCGGCGCAAATTGCGGCATGGCTCGAGCGATTGCCCGATGCACAGATGCTGACGGCGCGCTGCTCGGACGGCCGGTGGTGCTGGGTTGCGGTGGACGACGATCGCGTGATCGGCTTTACCGACCTCGAGCCCGACGGACATATCGACTTGTTATATGTTGCTCCGGCCGGCAGCGGACGCGGCGTGGCCGCCGCGCTCACCGACGCGTTGATCGCGCAATCGCACGCGCTGGCGCTCGACCGCCTCTATGTCGAAGCGAGCGAGGCCGCGCGGCGATTTTACCTGAAACGGGGCTTTGTCGATACCGGCCGCCGCGACTTCATGATCGGCGACGTCGCCATCCACAATTACGCGATGGAGCGGCGTGTTTGAGCCCGCGCTTCGTCAGGCATAGCTGACGATTTCATATTCGATGCCGTCCCAGTCGAAAAAATAGAAGCGTTCGCCGGGTTCATAGCGTTCGTGGCTAAAGGGCGTCAGGCCTGCCTGCTCCACCTTTGCTTTGACCGCCAGCAAGTCATCGACGAGCAGGCCGACATGGTTGAACGGCACGCCCTTTTCATGGGCCAGGTCGTCGCCACCATGGTCCGGCGAGCAATAGAGGGCGAGGTAAAATCGGTCGTCACCGACATGGACAGTGTGGCCACCATATTGCGATGGGCCCTGCCAACGAATGTGCCAGCCGAACAGCTCGGCGAACAGCGCGGCGCTTCGCTGGTTATCTGACACCGTCAAATTCACATGTTCAAGGATCGGTCCGGTCATCATCACTGTCCTTTTATTGGGGCAAGGGGTGACGGTCGCCCGGTCGGTCTCCTGGCCGGCCGCCGTCGATTCGCCGTTGACCCGTCAGCATGTGCAATCTAAACCTGACTTTAGGTCAAATAAAATATTCGGGGGCGCGCATATCGTCATGAAGGCGAGTGATTTACTGGCGATCGGCGAACTCGCCCGCCGCACCGGGCTGAGCGTTTCGGCCATCCGATATTATGAGGCGCGCGGGCTGGTGGCATCGCTGCGGACATCCGGCGGGCAACGACGCTTTTTACGCGGTGACATCCGTCGCTTGTCGTTCATTCTGATCGCGCAGCGGCTCGGCATGTCGCTCGACCAGATAGAGGCGGAGCTGGCCCGGCTGCCGCAGGGTCGGACGCCGGGACGGCAGGATTGGGAACGTATCAGTGGGGGGCTGCTGACCATGCTCGATGCCCAGATCGCGGCGCTGCAACAGACGCGGACGAATTTGACGGGCTGCATCGGCTGTGGTTGCCTCAGCCTTGATCGTTGCGCCCTCTACAATCCGGCGGACAAGGCGGCGGCGAGGGGCGCCGGGCCACGCTATGTGCTGGGGGACCGGGCCAACATGCCGGCCTGATCGCCCCGATGCAGTGTGACGGGCGCGTCAGAGCGCCTTGTCATACAGCGTATAGACCTTGTTGACGTGGCCGTTGAGGGTGTCGGCGATGGCGTTCATCCCCTGATTGTCATCAAGGATCCAGCCGATTTCACCATGGGTGGTGCCATAGTTGGCGATGACATCGCGGCGGATGAACTCGATCATCATGAAGGCGAGCTGGCTGGCCATGCGGCTCGACTGGAGCCGTTTGACCACGCCCATCAAGGGCACCCGCACCCGCCGTGAACGGGGGCGGTGGAGCCAGCGCAACAGCTTGAAGATGTTAAAGGGGAACAGCGAACCGCCAAAGTCGGCAATGCGTTCGTTGAGGTTCGGCAGCACGATCATGAAGGCGACGGGTTCGCCATCCACCTCCGCGATGCGGATCATGTCTTCCCGCACAATCGGCTTCAGCTTTTTTCCGACATGCGCGATTTCGGCATCATTGAGCGGGACAAATCCCCAATTGTCGCTCCACGCATCGTTGAGGATGGCGAGGATCAACGCCGCCTCTTCGGCAAATTTCGATTTATTGACCCGGCGGATGCGGATCCGCTCGTTCCGCTCTCCGCTCGCCACAATCCGTGTGATCAGCTCGGGAAAGCCGTCGCTGATAAACACGTCATAAGTCAGCAATTCCTTGGCGGAGGCATAGCCGGCGGCTTCGATCCAGCCTTGATATTCGGGGCGGTGATGCCCCATCATGACGGTCGGGGGGTGGTCGTGACCCTTTGTCAGCAAACCCGGTTCGTCCCAGATCGACAGCGACAGCGGCGCCAGTGCGCGATGCATGCCCTGCGATCGCAACCAATTCTCTGCCGTTTCGATCAGCGCTGCGGTGACCGTGGCATCTTCCGCCTCCAGCAGGCCCCAATTGCCAGTGCCCGGCCCCATGCCCTTTTCCACCGGCTGCGCCAGCGCCAGCTCGTCGATATGCGCGCTGATGCGGCCCACCGTCCGCTCGGCGCTGCGCGCGAGGAACAGCTGTGCGCGACCATGGGTAAACCAGGGGTTTTTGCCGGGGGTGATGAGGTCCCACATATCCATGCGGAGCGGTGGCACCCAGTACGGATCACCCGCATTCAGTCGATAAGCGAGTTCTATGAACTCCCGCTTGTCCGCTTTCGTGGTCACCGGGATGATACTGATCGGCGATGCTGTCACGGGCGCTCCTGATTTTGGTCGCTCCGTAACCCATCGCTGCGGGGGCGGCAAGCATAGCGCCGCACGGGTGCCATGTTGCTGCCACCATGGTATTTTAGGGGCGCGGACCTATATGGAGAGCTTCGGTGACCAATCATGAGTGACGGTATGACCGGGACCAGTGCAACATTTACCGGAGCAGTGGACGACGTGGCGGCGCCGGTAGCGTCGGTGCGGCGGGACGAAGACATGGCGATGATCCGCGCCGCTGCGGAGCTGACGCGCGACCTCAACATGCCCAGTCGCGCCATTTACTGGACCGATTTTCTGGTGTCGACGCTGGTCGGCTATGGCGCGATGATCGCGGCGATTTTTGCGACCGGCTGGCCGGCGACCATCGCGCTTGGCGTCGTGTCGGTGCTCGCGCTCTATCGGGCCAGCCTGTTCATCCACGAATTGACGCATATGCGCCTGTCGGCCGTGCCTGGCTTTTGGACGGTTTGGCATATGCTGATCGGCATACCGTTGCTCGTGCCGAGCTTTATGTACGAAGGGCTGCACAACACGCACCATATGCGCCGCAAATATGGCACTGCTGACGATCCGGAATATTTGCCGCTGTCACACATGAAACCATGGACGCTACCGGCCTTTGTCCTCATCTCGATATTTGGTCCGGTCGGCCTGCTGCTGCGATACGGTGTGCTCGCGCCGCTGTCGCTGGTCATTCCGCCGCTGCGCCGCATCATTTGGGAACGCTATTCGGGGCTGGTCATCAACCCCGATTTTCGGCGGCGTGCGCCGGAACCGGCGATCGCACGGCATGTGCGGATGACAGAACCTCTGGCGGCCATCTGGGCGATGAGCCTGATTGCGCTGGTGGCCACGCGGACCATCCCCCTCCCGGCCTTTCTGACCGCGCTGGGCATTGTCTCGGCCGTCATGCTGCTCAACCAGGTGCGCACGCTGGTGGCCCATCTGTGGGACAATGACGGCGCGGAAATGACGGTAACCCAGCAGTTTCTCGACACCGTCAATGTGCCGCCGCCCTCTCCGCTGCCGGCGCTGTGGGCGCCGGTTGGCCTGCGCTATCACGCGCTACACCACCTGTTGCCGGGCCTGCCATATCACGCATTGGGGACGGCGCATCGCCGGCTGGCTGCGCATCTGGGGCAGGATTCAACCTATGCCCTGGCGAACAGGAGCGGCCTGCCACAGCTTGCCAGCGAATTGATGCGGCGCAGCCTGCAGCAGGGGAGATAGGGTCAGGACCCCAGGGTCAGGACCCATTAACCGCATGAGTCGTGATGGCGGCGCTGCGGGATGAAATGCGCGAAAAAGCGCGATAAAGGGAGGGGTGCTCCCTTTGAGCGCTTTGCCAAGCAAGTTCGCCCGCAGGCCGCCAGCCAACGGCCGTGACCAGAATTGCCCAGAGCTGCGTCACTCGCTCGTCAAATAGATCCTCTATTCTCCTCACTCTTTCCTAGCTCTGAACAATTCTGATCCACGTCACGGCCAT
>CAZAWL010000058.1:0-9897 GCA_964488705.1 uncultured Sphingopyxis sp. | reverse complement strand
GGTCGCCCCCGGGCCCAATGTCGCGATGCACACGCCGGTCTTGCCGGTGTGACGTCCATAAGTGGCGGCCATAAAGCCGGCGCCCTGTTCATGCCGGGTCAGAATGAGCGTAATTTTCTTTGAGCGCGACAGACTGTCCAGGAAATCGAGATTTTCCTCGCCCGGCACACCGAAAATATATTCGCAGCCTTCTTCTTCGAGGCATTCGATAAACAGATCGGATGCTTTTTTGCCGGCGGATGTATCGGCGTTGGCCATGGGACGCTCCTCAACTGGTCGCGCGCCAGCCCACATGACCGGCGCCCGCGCACTGGATTTTCGTTCGCGACCCATCGGGCGTTACGGCCGGGTGCATGCCCGAACCATCATTCCCCCCAATAGGCAGACTGTGTATCCAATGCCGCGCGCAGAGTCACGGCCCCGACCGATAAAAAGACGAGAGGCGCCGCCCTTACCGGCAGCGCCCCTCCTTGATCAGCCTGACTGGCGTCAGTTCGCTGCGGGCGCACTCGCGCCTGGGTCTGGCAGCACAGCCGCGCTATGGTCGTCCGAGTCCACATATTCGAGGTCGCCGCGCTTTTCGTTGAACGCGGCAGCGTCCGACGGTGCCAAGTTGGGTCGGCCAACCATGAAACCCATGCGGATGGTACAGCGGACATAATAGGTCTCGCCATCCTCTACTTCGAGCGTCAATGCATCGCGCGCTTCGCTGCGGGCGTTAAATTCATATGTGCCGGGGGCCAGATTGACGACAAAATAATTGCCCGCACCAAGCGCGCTGATGCGGTCGGTACCCATATTCACACCACAACCCATCGCCGCACCAACCATGGTGCCGGGGCGCCAGAAAATCACCTGACCTTGGCCTGCCGGCGGTCCAGGGATGACGGCAGGCGCAGCCGTGCCTTCACGTCTCGGCGCGTCCTGGGCCGCCGCCATTGACGGAATCATCAGCGCGCAGGCCGCGCCGCCGACCAGGGTGGCAACAAATTTCTTCATACGTCATTCTCCTTCCGAAGGTTCGGTAGCGGGGGGTAATTCCTCAATGGGTGTGGGTGTGAGTGTGGGCGTGGGCGTTGGGGCCGCTGTGGACAGGCGCGCCGCGACATCAGCCGGCAACGGCACATCGCCGGTGGTACGGGCTGCCGCAACCTGACCGGCGGGCAAATCGACGCTGGTACCGGTAACGAACAGACCCGCGACAGTCAGCAGGGCGCTGGCGGCAAGCGCCTCTGCGGTATTGTTGGCGCCGGCCCGGCTGATGCGCATGCCGCGCAGCGCGATACGTTGGTCACCCCAGGTCAGGTAACGTGCGGCGACGATCAATTCCCCTGCCCGTCCACCGAAACCCACACCTGCGGCGTGCACCACCTGCCCTTCGCCGGTCAGTCCGGCAGGCAGAATTTCAACGCCGTCAATCGCCACCGGGACCGCGAGAGATATCGGAAACATGTCCCCGCGCGTCGCTGTGCGCGATGTCACCGGTGCATCGATCGTGATGACGACATTGGTGCCCGCGGGCAAAACCGCATCGGCGGAAATGGGTGTGGCATCATCGACGCGCACCGCTTCCTCGACGATGACGGAGTGCGGAGGTTGTGGGTCTGCGGCGGTCGCGGGTTCAGGCGCAGCCTCGATGGTCGGCACATCGTCAGTGGCCGTCGCCGCAGCTGCGTCGGTCGTCGATGATACCGGTGATGGTGACGGCTGCAGCATCGCCAGTGCCAGCGCTGCCGACGCAATTTCTAGAAAACCAGCCATTAAGGTGCGACCCCCGTTTGCCTGTCTGGCTATGCATTCGACTGGCCACTGTCAACCATCGGAGGCGTGCGGCTCAGGGCTGTGGCCTTGTCCCGTTGATGGCCGACCAAATGCGTCGCCGGCAGCGACCTGCGCAACGATCGCTGCCGCTCAATTTTTGTCGAACAGCGCCGCCAGCTGGTCGATGATGGCCCCGCCAAGCTGTTCGGCGTCCATGATCGTCACGGCTTTGGAATACCAGCGCGTGACATCATGGCCGATACCGATGGCGATGAGTTCGACAGGGGATTTGTTTTCGATCCACGCAATGACCTGACGCAGATGCTGGTCGAGATAGCCGCCGGCATTGACGCTGAGCGTTGAGTCATCGACCGGCGAGCCGTCGGAAATCACCATCAGGATTCGCCGGTCCTCGGGCCTGCCGATGATCCGGCTGTGCGCCCAAACCAGCGCCTCTCCATCGATATTTTCCTTGAGCAATCCTTCGCGCATCATCAGGCCGAGCGCGTTACGGGCACGGCGATAGGGCTCGTCCGCCGGTTTGTAGACAATGTGCCGCACATCGTTCAGGCGGCCCGGGTTGACCGGCCGTCCGGCCGCGAGCCAATCCTCACGCGACTGGCCGCCCTTCCAAGATCGCGTCGTAAAGCCCAGAATTTCGGTCTTGACGCCGACGCGTTCGAGCGTGCGGGCAAGGATGTCGGCGCTGATTGCCGCGATCGATATCGGTCGGCCACGCATCGACCCCGAATTGTCGATCAGCAATGTGACGACGGTGTCGCGAAAATCGGTGTCGCGTTCGACCTTGTAGGACAGCGACAGCGTCGGGTTGGCGACCACGCGGGCCAGTCGGGCAGCATCGAGCGTGCCTTCATCCTGGTCAAAATCCCACGCCCGGTTCTGTTGCGCCATCAGGCGGCGTTGCAAGCGGTTGGCGAGCCGTGTGACCGCCGACTGCAACGGCACCAGCTGTTGGTCGAGATAGCCGCGCAGCCGCGACAGCTCCTCCGCCTCGCACAGGTCGGTGGCACCCACCACTTCGTCATGCGCGCCGGTGAATATGCGGTAATTGAAATCGGGGATGTCATGATGGGGGCGGTTGGGCCGGGTCGGCATGGGCGCATCGTCGCCATCATCGCCGGGGTCGCCATCGGCATCATCGTCCATGCCGTCGACATCGACCTCACCATCCTCGGTTTCGCCGGGGTCACCCTTTTGCTGTTCGACGCGCGCTTCGGCTTCGGCGGCGCCGCCGGCCTGTTCCTCCTGTTCCTGCTCGCTCTCGCTGTCGCGTTCATCCCCGTCGTCGTCATCATCTGGCGCGCCATCGTCCAGCGGCTCGTCACCCTTGATGATGTCGAGGTGGCGCAGCGCCTGCCAAGCCATTTTGCCAAAGGCGTGCTGGTCGTCGATGACGCTGGACAAAGCGTCGAGGTCGGCGCCGGCATGATCACCAATCCAGTCGTCGACCATGGCGAGGCCCGCCGCCGCCGCTTCGGGCGCGACGGCGCCGGTCAGCGCGCGCCGCACGACCAGTTCCATGGCGGTCGAGAGCGGCACGTCATCGCCGCTCTGTGCACGGCTGATCGGGTCGGAACGCATCCGCATGGCGAGCGATGCCGACAGGTTGTCACGCATGCCGGCCATTGCCCTGGCGCCCAGCGCCTCCACCCGCGCACGCTCCATCGCGTCGTAACAGGCGGCTGCGAGTGCATCGCTCGGGCGTTCGCGCGCATGCTGATCGGCGTCGTGATGCATCAAGCGCAGCGCAAAGCCGTCGGCATGGCCGCGGGCTTCGGCGACTTGGGCGGACGGCAGATCGCGCCCCGGCATCGGCACCTTTATCGCCTTGCCTGCCATCGACGGCGCATCGGCAGTAAAGCCGACCTCCAGCTCCGCCTCCCGCGTCAGTGCACGCGCGGTACCCGTCAACACGGATTTGAAATCTTCGAGCGGGGTCGGGCGTGCCATGCCACCCCCCTTAAGCAAGGATGGCGGGCCGGTGAAGCCCCCTAATTGCTGGTTCCGTTGACCACGAGCGTGCACAAAGCCGGCGGAATCCTATCGACCCGCATCAGGCGCGGGCGTACACGCCAGCACCATTGCCAGCGGCCAAAACGCATCACCAGCATGTGGCCAAGCTCGCGTGCACCCAACCGGCGATGTGGCAAGAGCGACCCGATATTATAGTCGGCGATACGGCTAAACGATTGGACGGCATCGTTCGCCGCCATCCACGTGCCTGCGCCGGCCCACAGCGCGGCAAAGGCGCGGCTCAGCCGATATTCCGGGGCAATCCACAGGCCGGTATCCCAGCAACCGCCAGCGCCAAAGTGAAAACGGACAGCGACCTCGTCCTCGTCATAATGTTCGCCTGCGCCCATCCAAATGACGCCCACCAGCCGCGCCTTGGCATCGAACGCGCCCAGGCAGATCAGCCCCTGCGCAAACCGGCGTGCCTGTGTCTCGGGCCCCGCATCGATCACATGGGCGGCGAGGCTTTGCGCGTCGAGTCCGCGCACGCTGTACCCGCGCGGCATGGCCGGCAAGGTCGCGCGCGGCGTCGCGAGCAAGGCATAGCGGTGGAATGCGAACCAGCCGGTGCGGGTGGCCAACCGGGCCGCCGCGTAGGACAAGACGCCGACGACGCCGATCAGTTGGAGAGTCTGGATGGCTGGCATGGGTCAAGTATGTCCGGGTCGGGCGGGTTGGGCAACGGATCCCGCCGTCGCGCTATGACGCCGGTCCCGATCGGCCTGACGACATCAGCTGGCTTTGGCCAGCGCCTCCCATTCCGGCTGATCGGGGAAAATGCGCTGCGGCAGAACCGACGCCAGGTGCCGGTCATCGAGCGCACGATCAACCAGCCGGTCCATCGCCTGAGCCAACAGGGTCGGCACGCTGACCGGCTCGCCGACCAGATGGCAATGGACGGCGAGGTCGTTGACCCAACCGATAAAGCCGTCCGCGTCCGGCCCGCCGATCGGCTGATCCGGCGCGAGTTCGGTGGCGATGGCGAGCCAGGCCTCCGCCTCGGGCAGCAGGTCACCCAGCCGGTCGGCCCGCGCCTGTTCAATGACCGCACTGGCCATTTCGGCGATGGTGGCGGCGGCCCAAGGAAAGCCGGTTTGCGCACAGGGGCGGAACTGGTCGACCTGTGCCGTCGTCATCAGCCAATCCCACGGCCCTTCCTCGGGCGTGGGCGCCGTGGGCGCGGTGGCGGCGCCGAACGACGGGAACATCTCGTCCCAGCTTTGCGCCGGGGCGGTCATGGTCGCGCCGTCTGCGGTGGCGTCGATCGGCATGGCGTCCAACGCTTCGGCGTGGGCTTCGGGCAGAGCCTCGTCCTCGGCCGCCCACGCGGGCTGGCGGTCAACGGCGGCCTCCGCAGTCGGCCATGCTGGCTCGGGCGCGGGCGCTTGCTCTGTGACGGTATCGGCATAATCCGGATAGATATCGGCGTCAGCATCGGCATCCGCATCAGCACCAGCCGCATCGACGTCGTCCACCATGTCCCGGCCGGGTTGATCCGGCATCGCAGCGACCGGCTCTGCTGGCATCGCCCAGTCATCCGTTTCGGGTTCGGCGGTGGCAGCGACGTCGGGGTCGGCCCCTGCAAAGCCATGCCCATGTTCCCCGCCGGCACTGTCGGATTCCGCGACATGGGCGACCGTCGGCCATTGCGGGGCGTGTTCGTCGGAAATCTCATCATTGCCGACGGCCATCGTCTCAACGTCGACCTGCCCTGTCGCGTCCTGAAAACCGTCTTCAGCCGACACGGGTTCGTCCGACGTACGCGCAAACCGCCGCAATCGCGATTGCGCCGCTTCGTCGGCATCGCCCATGGCCGCCGCGACCTCTGCCCGTTCGGCCTTGGCCTCGCTCCGCGCCACGCGGCTGTCGCGCATGCCACGCAGCGCTCGCGGCGCAAAATAGAGGCCGGCACCCAAAATGATGATGATCGGCAGGACGGCCATCACCCAAGTCAGCGGTGTCACCGCCGCCGTGCACTGGCCGGACGGACTGCACGACGCCAACAGCGTCATCACCGAGTTGGCCGATAAGGCGAGTAAAATCAGCGCATTAATGCCGAAGAGAAACAGATATTTCTTCATCACGCACCATCATCCTTGTCATTCAGCTTGGTTGATAGCGCGGAAACTCTGAATTTTTGGCAAATGGGCGGGTCATCGCCCGCAATGGCGCCGATCAGGCTGCGGCAAAGAACAGTAATTGCACCAACCGGCCATTGTCGATGCTGTCGCCAAAGCCGGGTGCGGCATTGTGGAATAACCAGGGGCTGAACAGGATCAGCCGGTTGAACCGCATCGGCGCGGTAAAGCTTTTTTCCCAACATCCGGGCTTGTTGGTGTCGCGGTTCACCACAGCGTCGATCAGCTGGTTGATGTCGCCATAACCGGCCTGGGCAATGGCAAGCGGGTCCATCGGCACGCGGTCGAGCCCGGTGCGGCGATGCCGAAAGAAATCGGTACCGCCGCGGCAATGGTCCGGCAGGTTGAGGTACAGGATACCGGAATAGGCAGCGGGGTCGATGTGGACACCACTCACCCCCTTGTCGCTGCGCAACGTCAGTCGCGTGTGGCCGTGCACCGTGCCGGGCGCTGGCACCAACCGCCGGCCGACGATGCGCGAAACGGCATCCTCAAGCCCCGCCACGTTCAGCGGCTTGTCCGACATGGTACCGGGATAGTTGCCGCGACGCGACGCCGGGTCATAACCCAGCGACAGCGCCTCCCGCCGCGCCTGATGGGGGTCAGCCAGAAAATCGTCGACGATGATCAGGCTGGTCTGCACAATGCGCGCTCAGCTGCGCCCGACGACGCTTTCGGGCAGGTCCTGACCAAATACACGCTGATAATATTCGGCGACCAGCATCCGTTCCGCCTCGTCGCATTTGTTGAGGAAGGACAGGCGAAAGGCAAAGCCGACATCCTTGAAAATGGTCGTGTTCTGCGCCCAGCTGATGACCGTACGCGGGCTCATCACCGTCGAAATATCGCCGTTCATGAACCCGGCGCGGGTCAGTTCGGCGACCTTGACCATCTTGGCGATCATCGCCCGGCCGTCCTCGTCATCAAATTCGCCGGACTTGGCGAGGACGATCTGCGCCTCCACCGCCGCGGGCAGATAATTGAGGGTGACGACCAGGTTCCACCGGTCCATCTGTCCCTGGTTGATCTGTTGCGTGCCGTGGTAGAGCCCCGTCGTATCGCCCAGCCCCACCGTGTTCGACGTCGCGAACAGGCGAAACCACGGGTTGGCGCGGATGACGCGGTTCTGGTCGAGCAGCGTCAGCTTGCCGTCCGCCTCCAGCACGCGCTGGATGACGAACATCACGTCGGGGCGGCCGGCATCATATTCGTCAAACACCAGCGCGGTCGGCGTCTGCAATGCCCAAGGCAGCAACCCTTCCTTGAATTCGGTCACCTGTTGTCCCTCGCGCAGGACGATGGCGTCACGGCCCACCAGGTCGATGCGGCTGACATGGCTGTCGAGGTTGATGCGGATGCACGGCCAGTTGAGCCGCGCCGCCACCTGTTCGATGTGCGTCGATTTACCCGTGCCATGATAGCCCTGAACCATGACGCGGCGATTATGCGCAAACCCCGCGAGGATGGCGAGCGTCGTGTCCGGGTCGAAGACATAGGCGCTGTCGAAATCGGGCACGCGTTCGTCGGCTTCGCTGAAAGCGGGCACCTGCATATCGATATCGATGCCGAATGTTTCGCGCACGTCGAGCGTACGGTCCGGCGCGTCCATTATTGTTTGGCCGCGGGCATCAGGTTGCGCGTTGGGGAGGTCGGTCATCGGAGAGGGCCCTGAAGAATGTTCGCCCGTCACCATGCGGCATTGTGGCGGCGAGGGAAAGCCCCAATTGCGAACTCACCGTTCCCGCCCGTTCAATTTCCTCCCAAGTTCCGCTGCATGCGGCGGGCGACGATGGAGCGGCTGGCGTTGGCAGAACGATCCATTGCTGCGGCGTAGAGCGCGCTGAGAAATGCCCGGTCCCATGCACCGTAACGAGGCCCGGCTTGGTCACTCGGGCGATAGGCACCGAGCGCCAGCACCGACGGCAGTTCAGAATAATCTGCCGCCTGTTGCGGTTGGGAGAGGATTACGACTGCAGCATATTCAGCGACATGATCGAGCGACAGGCCAGTAGCTGCCGGTCCGTCGACCAGCACTATCATTCCGTCGATTGAGCCGCGTGTCGGCCGCCGAAGCAACGTCGCATCGTAGCTGTCGGTCGTCGGGGCGTCGAGGCCCATATTGTAATCACCACTGTTCATCAGCGCGGCAGAACTCGCGGTCAGCCGGCCACGTCGCGCGTCGCGCGTCGAAAGCCGCGAAGCCCAGCGCAGAGGCCCCGGCCCGGCAACAAACCGCTGCGCCTCTATGGCGCTTGACGAGCGAAAAAACGCTGCGCCCCTGCCCGCTATCGCAGCAGAAATGCTGGCCGGATCGTTGGTGAACAGCAGGAAAACGTTGGCATTACAACCGCCGCGACCGACGCGCGCGCCGACTTCCAGCACGATGGTGTTGATCGTCCCGGCGACCCGATCGGCGAGCGGTTGCTCCAAACCTTCGACGCGGAGGCAAATTGGTTCGTTCCAGCGCGCGACCTGCCCGGCGGGCGTGACGGCGGTCGCAAGCCGCACCATGGCGCGCGCCTGTTCCTCGAGCATTTGGTGTTCGACGGGGGCAGTGACAGTGATGTCGGACGACGGCGTCGGTGGCTCTTGCACCGCAGCCTGCTGTGCCGACGTCGGCAAGGACATCATAGCCGCCAACAGGCCGACCATTAGCGCTGTGGATCGGTGGATCATGGAATAGGACGTTGCGCCCATAATCGGCCGTGGTCAACCGAGAGGTCACACAGACCGGCGGATCGACAACGAAAAACAAACCGTGTGAGCAAAACTCCGGCGCCCCTCGTCATATTGACACATACCGACTGGTTGGTATGTTTATCCGATGTCGAGTCTCCTGACCGCAGCGCAACGCCCCAACGCCCGATCAAAGCTGATCGAGGCTGCACAAATGCTGGTGCGCCGTCAGGGATATGCCGCCACGTCGGTCGACGCGATCTGTGCGGCCGCCGGAGTGACAAAAGGCGCCTTTTTCCATCATTTCGAATCGAAGGAAGCGCTGGGTGCAGCGGCCGCCGCGCAATGGACCGACCGCGCCGACCAACTCATTTTTACGCAGCCCGAATGGACCCGGATCAAAGACCCGCTCGACCGGCTGCTCGCCCATATCGATTTCCGCGCCGCGATGATGGACGGGCCGGCCGAAGGATTTACCTGTTACGTGGGCACGATGGTCCAGGAAAGCTATGCCAGCAGCGATATGTTGCGCCGCGCCGCCGACGACAGCCTGTCCGCCTATGCCGAACGGTTGGCACAGGACGTGGCGGCGGTCATTGCATACCGGCCGCCGGCGGTCGCCGTCGACGCGCTGAGCCTCGCCTTTCACATCCAGGCGGTGCTGCAGGGGGCGTTCATTCTCGCCAAGGCAAAGGGCGACCCGCAAATTGCGCGCGACAGCGCGGCGCACGTCAAACGCTATGTCGAAATGCTGTTTCAACGAAAGGCGGCCCGATGACCCCGAATAAGGATAATGGCTGGGAACTATCTGTCACCCGCCATATCGCCGCCCCGCCCGAAACCGTCTGGACGGCGATGACCCAGCGCCAGTCGGAATGGTGGTGCCCCGCGCCGTGGCGGGCCGAGGTCGTCGAGCAGGATTGGCGCAGCGGCGGGCGCACCGCCATGCTGTTTCGCGGTCCCGATGGCGAAGAAATACCGCAAGAGGGCATCTTTCTCGAGGTGACGCCAGGGCGGCGTTTTGTGACCACCGATGCGGTGACGGGCGACACTATGCCGGCCGACCCGTTCACGATCGGCATTTGGGAAATCGAGGCCGAAGGGGACGGGACCCGCTACACCGCTCGCGCCCGGCACTGGACCGAGGAAACGTGCAAAGCGCACGCGGATATGGGCTTTGAGCAGGGCTGGGGCGCCGCCGCAGACCAGCTTGCCGCATTGTGTGAGACCGGGTGACCGGCACAGCCGACGGCGACTGTGCCGCGCCACGGGTCGCAGGCGAAAACCT
>CAZAWL010000057.1:0-9972 GCA_964488705.1 uncultured Sphingopyxis sp. | reverse complement strand
TGAGGTCGTTGTGGGCGAAAGCCCGTGGAAGTTCGAGTCTTCTTGGCCGCACCAGGAGCATGACCGGCATCGAACCGCATTGTCATGCGGCAACACAAGCCGTGATCGTCAGGGGTTCAGGCCACCGGCATCGCCGCGACCAGACGCCGCAGCAGGCGGCCCGCGCGCGAGGTTCGCCCGCGCTGCCACGGCCAGCGTGCCAAGGCGGGCGCGTTGGCGCGACCGGCTGAGCTCGACGCTCGCCAGATGCTGGTCGACCCGGATGGCCTGCGCGGACAGCGCCGCGACTTGCACCGTGTAACGCCCGTATGGCACTGATTCGAAAAGGAAAAAGCCGTCAAAATCGGTGCGGGTGCGTGCCCGGACGGTCCCGCTTGCATCGACAAGTTCGAGGTCGACGCCCTCGATGCCGTTGCCGCCTTCGCGGATCAGGGTGCCGTCAACCTCCCCCGCCGCGACCAATGGCAGCATCACATTGGTCGCGACACCGGGCCGCGGCGTCACAACGACGCCCAACTGCGCCGGGCGGATCAGCGGGTCGGCGATGGAGCTTGCATCCACCCCGATCAGCACGGGCCGGAACGGGGTCAGCGCATCGACAATTGTCTGGCCGTCGGCATCGGTCGGCGCCTCCGCCAACGCATTGCCTACGGTGATGGTTACGCCTTCGGCCACTTCTTCATTGGGTTGGCGGCGGCCATCGCCATTGTCGTCGATAAAGACGGTTGCCAGCGCCTGGCCCTGGCTGGCGATGCGTTCACGAGAGAAGCGGATGCCGCCCGAACGCGGGTCCGGCCCCAGTCCGAACGACAGGCTGACTCCCGCAGCGACCGAGCCGTCGGTTGCGGCTTCGAGATTGGCCGTCAGCGCCAGCCGGTCAAAGCGGCGTGTATAGCCGACGCCGGCGCGACCGCGCCGCGCGACCGATTGATAGCCGATTTCGGCCCGCCAATCACTGCGCTCACTCTGCGACCATTCGGCCACCAGCCCCATGTCGGTTTCTGCGGATGGCCCGGCCACGGCAACGCGCGCTTCGCCGCGCAGCCGCAAACGCCCGAATCGCGCATTTGCGAGCAGCGAGGCGACGACATTGTCGCGGCGGTCCGACCCCTGCCCGCCCGCACGAACCGAATCCTGTGACCAGTCGAGCTGTCCGGTCAACGATATGTTGCGCCAGTTGGCAGAAACCCGACCGGTCGTTTCCAACCTATTCTGTCCATCGACCCGTTCGCGATAGCGCGCTTCGATATGCACGGGCAATGTCGTGCCGCCGATCCGCAATCCGTGGTCGAACGACAGGCTGTGCAGCCCCGTTACCCCCAATGCGACACGATCAGACCGGTATCCGTCGCGCGCGATAAGCGATTCGAGCTGGAAAAAACTGTCGCCAAACTGCCCGACCCATAACAGGCGCGCAGCCGTGCCCCCGCCGCTTTGCGCGCTGCCGGTCAATTCGAGCAATGTGGGCCCGATCGAACGCCGCAGCGAGCCTTCGAGGATCGAATAGCGCGTGTCTTCGATGACCAGAGTGGTCGCCCAGGCGCCGATCGAGGTCCGGCGGTTCAGCCCGCGCTCAATCCCGATCAGACCGCGCCAGCCGCGGCGAAATGGCCGCGGGCGGTCGCCGAAAAGGGTCACCAGATCCTGATCTTCCTGGACCACACCCGCCCAATAATATGTTTTCTGCGGCGGAATCGCGTCGAGCCCGACCGGAATCGTCCGTACTTCGCGCCGAATTTGCCCCTGCGGGCCGTACAGCACCAATTCAAATCGGTTGACGCCATAGAGCAAGCGGACGTCGGTGAATTCGAACCGGCCATCACCAGTGGGTGCTGCAAAACCGAGCAACTGGCCATTGCGATAGAGTTCGGCATCCCAACCCACCGGCAAATCGCCGCGAAATGTCATGCGATCGAAATTATCGGGCAGGTCGACGGGACGATTGGTAATAATCGCACCGCGACCGGCCACCGGCTGGCTGGCGATCGGGCTGGTGAGGCCCGCGACATCGCCGATCGCGACATGGGTTGCCTGAAGCGGGCCGAGCAGGCCGCCTTCGGGGTCGGTACGATAGGCCCGCAACCGCAAACTTTGCGGAATTCCGCGATTGTCGGAGGACAGACGCGCATCAAAGGACGCGCCGAGCAGTTCCCCGCTCGCGAAAATTTCATAGCGGCGTTGCTGGACCGACTGGCCGGTGCCGGCATCGCGCACGAAATTGGCTGACGCCACAACATCGACCGACGGCGTCTGCCACATGGCATAGGGGCGGCGCGCCTGCGGCAGATTGGCGATCGAGAAACCCGATTCCGGCCGCACATTGGCAGCCCGGTTGCGCCGTTGCGCCGCCAATTCGAATGGCATCGGTGTGTCCGATTCGAGCGTGATGATCGAATTTGCCAGGTCGGCCTGCAATCGGACGCCCAGCCATTCGCCCAAAATCGTTGGATCGACGCACCACCCCTCGGCCACGTCGGTAATCGCCGTTGGTGGCAGGGCACGCGACGCGCTGGCAACCGTGACCCGGCCCGCATCGCGGTCGATCAGCAGGGTGCGGCGTTCATCAAAGGCCCAGCCAGTTGCGCGGCGCAACTGTTGATCGACGCGGATCGGCAGGTCGAGTGACAGGATGATGTCCGACAGGACAACACAGCGCCGCGTTCCATCGGCATAGCCGCGAATCCCGTCACCAACGCGGTAACGTGCGGTGCGCAGCTCGAACAGCCATTGCTCGTCGTCGCCCGGTTGCCAGTCGCTGGTGCTGTTTTGCGCGTGGGCCACAGATGCGCCAACGCTGCCGGGGAGGACCCCCGGCAGCGCAAGCAAGGCCATGACGGCATAAAGGCAGCGGCGAATGATCATCGGCAACCGACCGGCCTGCGGTCAGTCCTCCCGGCGATTCTGGCTCAGTTCAGAACCGTGCTGACTTCGGCAATCGTCCGGCCGCCGCGCGAACGATCCTCGATATAGCGGATGGTCACGGGACCGCGCATCGCCGCCGCCTGTTCGGGCGTCAGCGGCAATCCCACGACCCGGTGGTCGCGTTCGGGATAGATGGCGACACCGCGTGCGACCAGAATCGGTTCGGCGACACCCTGTCGCATCACGATCAGCTCGCCATAGACCGACGCATTGCCCTGGCGCGACAGGTCGAACAGCAGGGCATGTTCCTCCCCCTCAGTGTAAAGGCGCGGATTGGCGATCGACGCGGTCGCGCTTACGTCGCCTTGGCGGACAATGATGGGGATGGTGACGCCGTAAATCGGCGTCAGAGAGATCGACACGCCTTCCGTCACGGTTTCGGTCGGGGCCGCCACCGGTGTCGCATCAGGAACGGCGCGAAACAGCATGTGCGCGCGATATTCGCCGTCCGCCAAGCCTTCCGGCGCACGCACGCCGATGCGGATCGTCTGCGGCTGGTTCGGCGGCAAGGTGACGCGCCGGGGGCTGTAAACCAGCATGTCGAGCATCGCCCGTTCCCCCGGATTGGCGTTTTCCGGTTCGATTTCCTCGAGGCTGCCGTCTTCGCGCATCCGCCGCAATTCCAACGAAATGCGATAGGTTGCCGGCGCGTCGCCAACATTGTTGAGAACAATTTCCGCACCGCGCGGCCCATCCAGAATGATGCGCGTCGGCGCAACCAACAGGTCGCCATTGGCCTTAGCGGGCATGCCGGTGCCGAGTGCCGCAGCGGCGGCGAATAACAGTGGCAGGATCAGAGGGCGGCGCGGGATGCGCAGCCGGTGGCGCAGGGCAGAAAGGGTCATGTCGGTCTCCGTCTGGTCCGGACCTGGCGCAGACAATCCCGCACTAGGTCCCCGGTTCGGCGGAAAACTTACCCTCGGGATGGTTGCCAACTCGCTAACCATGGCGGAGAATTGCCGTGCCAACCCCGCATTTTTGCGGTCGGCCGGGTCCCTGCCGCAACGCAAAGGGGCCACCGACTATGCGTCGGCAGCCCCCCGCTTTTGTGTCGTGCGATTGCGTTCAGCGAAGCTGAACGCAAAGCCGATTATTGATAGTCAACCGTGATGTTGAAGGTGCCCGAATAGGCACCGTCCGCCTGGTTGGCGGCAACACCGAGCGAGCCACCGACCTGAACCGAGCCAGCGCCGCCCGTCAGCGTGACCGTCGATGCGCTGCGCGTCAGCGACGCGGTCATCGAGTTGGTGCCGCTGGTCAGCGTGACGCTGTTGCTGCCCGTGACGGTGACAACAGCATTGGCCGTGCCCGTAATGTTGAAATTGGCCGAGGTCGTCGGGCCGGTGCAGGTCAGACCGGCACCACAGGTGCGGGCACCGGCGGTCGATACGGCAACGGTCGAGGCGGAAGCGCCCGACACAACGGTCCCGAAGTCGAGGTCCGATGTGTTAGTGACCGTGATCTGTTGGAGGATCGTGGCCCGAGCGGTCGCCGAAGCGGTAACAGGCGCGGCATTCGCAGCGCCGGCGCTGAGCATGGTAGCGGCAAGAATGGCGCCAGCGGCGGCGCGCGTCATCAAATTCTTCATTGCTTATGGTCCCTTGTTTCGGGTCTTCACCCGGGCGGTCGTTCTGCGTGGCGTGTCGACACCAAACGCCGACCCCACAAACCGAATAGGCTGGGCCCCGTTCTCAAAATGCTGCTGGCTATGGTTAACCGCAGCGTAATGATTTTAAATTGTTGTTTTTCCGACGCTTAGTTCAGAATTTTTCGCCGCTGAGGCGCTGGCACAGCATGTCCAGCTGCTCCAGATCGCTATAGTTGAGCGTCAGGGAACCGCGCATGTCGGCACCATGCTCGATTCGGACCGACACACCCAACAGCGCCGCCAGATGGGATTCCAGCGCGGCAATATCGGCGTCGGGATGGACCCGTCGCGGTCCGGCCGAAGCGGCTTTGCTCTGCCCGCGGCCGGCCCGGACCAGGGCCTCGACCTTGCGGACCGAATAACCGGACCGTACCGCCTTGCGTGCCAAAGCGACCGCATCCGGGTGGCCGATCAACGCCCGGGCATGGCCCATGCCGAGCTGTCCTGAACCGACCAGGTCGCGAATCTCCGGCGGCAGTTCGAGCAGGCGCAGCAAGTTCGTCACGTGGCTGCGCGATTTTCCGGTCATGCTGCCGATCGCCTCGGCACTGTGTCCCAACTGGTCGCGCAGGCGGGCATAGGCCTCCGCTTCCTCGACGGCTGTCAGATCTTTGCGCTGAATATTCTCGATCAGCGCGATCGTGAATGTGTCTTCGTCGGACAGGTCGCGCACAACCGCCGGAATCTGATGCAATCCGGCGCGCTGCGCGGCTCGCCAGCGCCGCTCACCCGCCACAATCTGCCAACCGCGGCCGTGCGGTGCGGCGCGCACAAGAATTGGTTGCACCAGCCCGCGCAGCCGGATCGAATCGGCCAGTTCGGCAAGCGCCGCTTCATCGAAATGACGCCGCGGCTGGTCGGGGTGCGGAAAAACGTCCGCCAGCGGCAACAAGGTCAGCCCATTAGCGCTGCCCGTGGACCCGCCGGCCACGGGCGCCGGGCCGGCAATCGCTGCTTCGGTCTGGATATCGCCAAGCAGGGCGGACAGTCCGCGGCCAAGGCCGCTCGGCCGCCTGCTTCGGCTAGGCGATTGATCTGCCTGATTTTTTTCTGGATTTCCGTCCGTGCTACCCATGTCAGGCGGCCTTCCGCAATCCTGGCAGGCGGGCAATCACCTCCCTCGCAAGGTCGATATAGGCGACCGAGCCGGCGCATCTCTGGTCGTAAACCAGCGCAGGCAGACCGTGACTCGGCGCCTCCGAAAGCCGGACATTGCGCGGAATCACGCTGTCAAACACGATCGGGCCAAGGCATTCGCGCACATCCTTTGACACATGTTCGGTCAACCGGTTGCGGCGGTCATACATGGTCAGCGCCACGCCCAAAATGGCGAGGCCGGGGTTCAGCCGCTCGCGGATGCGCTCGACCGTGTGCAACAGCTGGCTGAGCCCCTCGAGCGCGAAGAATTCGCATTGCAGCGGCACGAGGATCGAATCGGCCGCCGACATGGCGTTGAGCGTCAATAGGCCCAGCGACGGCGGACAATCAATCAGGCAAATGTCCCATTGGCCAGGCGGCACGGCGTTCAGCGCATTCGCGAGCCGGTGGGTGCGGTCGGCGGCTGCGACCAGCTCAATTTCGGAGCCCGAGAGATCGACCGTAGCCGGCACCAGATCCAGCCGCGGAATGCGGGTTGCCTGCGCCGCATCGGCGATGCCGGCTTCGCCTGCCAATACGGTATAGCTGGACATATGGCGATCCGCGACACCCACCCCGAGCCCGGTTGACGCATTGCCCTGGGGATCAAGGTCGACGAGCAGCGTCCGCCAGCCGCTGGCCGCAAGCGCGGTGGCGAGGTTGATCGCTGTCGTTGTCTTGCCAACGCCGCCCTTTTGATTGGCTATCGCGATCCTGATCATCGAAAAACCGTCACATCCTGCTCAATGGGCTGCTCAATGGCCGGTTGCGCCCGCCACCGGCCAAAGACGCACCAACATGGCCCGTTCCCACCAAAATATGCGCATCGGCATCGGTCAGGCTCGGAACCATTTCAAAACGTCTCTGCCATGCCGGCGGCACGGAAGAAAGCTCTAATCGGGCATTGCGCCCCTTTGGCAACAGCCAGCGCGTCGTTGCGCCCGCCAGATGCTGTGCCACGCCGATCAGACGTGCAAGCGGCGCAAATGCGCGGGCCGAGATGACGTCATAAGGCCCGTCATGCAACGCCTCCACGCGGGTTTCCGCGATTCTCACACGATCAGCCAACCCGAGTTCACCCACCAGGTGCCGCAAATGCTCACAGCGCAAGTGGCGCGATTCGATGAGCGTCAAATCCCATTGTGGAGCGATGACAGCCACGACAAGGCCCGGAAAGCCCGCTCCACTGCCCAGGTCGACCCAACGACCGCCCGCCGCCGGCGCGAGCGGCAGCAATTGGGCGCTGTCCAGAATATGCCGCGACCAGAAGAGGGTGGTCAAAGTGGAGGCCGCGACCAGATTCTGCCGCTCATTGGCCGAAACGGTCATCGCCTCCAGCGCCTCCAGCCGCCCGATTGTTTCACGTGAAACACCGAGATGCTGCCGCAACCAGTCCTTTGCGGCGTCCGGCTCGAGAATCGGCCCGCTCATGCCGCGCGATTTCGGCTGTGGATCATGATGGCGGTGAGGGCGGCCGGGGTAATGCCGGGAACACGACTCGCCTGACCCAGCGTTTCGGGTCGCGCCGCGGTCAATCGTTCGATCATTTCGTTCGACAGGCCGCCGATCTGCGCAAAATCCAGCGCAGATGGAATCGTGACCGCTTCATTCGCCGCCAGGGCGCGCAGTTCCGACTCATGCCGTGCGATATAGGGGGCATAGCGCGCATCCTCGATCAACTCGGCGCGGATGGGCAGCGGAATCGCCGCGCATAGCGGGTCATCGTCGCAAAGTCGCGCGCCTGCGTCGGCATCCATCGCGAGCCATTGACCCATGCATCGCGCTACGCCATCGGCGGGCGGCGCAATCGCCAGCCGCCGCAAGGTGGCGGCATCGACCGCCTGAGCCATCGCCCGCTGCGCCTCTGCGCGCTGCAGATGACGCGCCTGCATCGCCCCTGCCCGCGCCGCGGACAGGGCGCCGACATCGGCAGCAACCGGGCCGAGCCGGGTTTCGGCATTGTCCGCCCGCAACCGAAGGCGATGTTCGGCACGCGCGGTCAGCATCCGATAGGGTTCGTTGACCCCTTGCAGCACCAGATCGTCGATCATCACACCGATATAGCTCTGCCACCGATCGAGAATCATCGGCGCATGGCCCATCGCGCGGCGCGCGGCATTGACACCGGCGACCAGACCCTGCGCCGCCGCCTCCTCATAGCCCGTGGTGCCGTTGATCTGACCGGCACAATAGACACCCGGCATGGCGCGGATCATCAACGTCCGGTCGAGCGCACGCGGGTCGATATGGTCATATTCGACCGCATAGCCCGGCATCGTCATGCTGACGCGCCCGAGCCCCGGCATCAGACGCAGCATGTCGAGCTGAACATCGGCGGGCAGCGAGGTCGAAATGCCATTGGGATAGATTATCGGCGTGTCGAGTCCTTCCGGTTCCAGAAATATCTGATGCGACGGCCGGTCGGCAAAGCGATGGATCTTATCCTCTATCGACGGACAATAACGCGGCCCGCGCGCGTCGATCGCCCCGGTAAACAGCGGCGATCGTGACAGATTGGCGCGAATAAGGTCGTGCACAGCCTCATCGGTCCGCGTCATGTAGCAACTGATCTGCGGCAAGATGCGATGCGGTGTTGCCGCCGACATCGTCCATTCCTGATCGTCGCTGGGCTGTTCGGGCAGCACCGACCAATCAATGGTCCGGCCATCAAGCCGCGGCGGCGTCCCCGTTTTGAGCCGCGCCATCGGCAATGCGGCGGCGCGTAACTGGTGCGCGAGGCGCGTGGCCCCCGCTTCCCCGGTGCGTCCGCCCTCCTCCACATGGTCGCCGCGAAACAACCGTCCGCCGAGGAATGTGCCGGTAGCAAGGATGACCGATCCCGCGTGCAGCACCCGCCCATCAGCCAGGACAACGCCGCCGACGCCCGCCCCAGCTGCTTCATGCAACGCGACCGCTTCACCGGGAATTACTGACAACCCCGCCTGCGACGCCACAGTGCTGCGCACCGCCGCGCCGAATCGGGCACGGTCGGCCTGAACGCGCGGCCCCTGCACGGCAGCCCCCTTGGATGCATTGAGCATACGGTGATGAATGGCCCCGGCATCGGCCGCGCGTCCGATCACGCCGTCAAAGGCATCCACCTCACGGACCAAATGCCCCTTCCCCAGGCCGCCGATCGCCGGATTGCAGGACATTGCGCCGATTGCAGCGGCATCAAAACTCACCAGAGCCACGCGCAACCCGGCCGCCGCGCCGACACGTGCCGCTGCGCACGCCGCCTCGACACCGGCGTGGCCGCCACCGACGACGACGATATCAAAATGGCAGGATTCGCTGTGCAGCATGGTGGCTGCGCCCATAGACGATCCCCGCGATGTCGCCAATGGGCCGCCGCGCCGACTCAAAACCGCGACCAGCCTGTTTCACGTGAAACAGGTGCACAGGTTCCTCGGCCTGCGGCTATTTACCGATACAAAAGCGGCCAAATAGCGCGTCGAGCATGGCTTCGGTCCCGGCGCGTCCGGTGATCGAGTCGATCGCGAGCCGGGCGCGACGCAGCCCCTCGGCCACGATCAATGGGTCGGCCATATCGTCGGTCATGCGCAGCGCGTCATTCGCATCGGCTATGGCGGCGCGATGCCGTGCATGCAGCGCCACCTCCCCCGGTGCGGGCAGGATGGTCCGTGCCTGCGCGACCAGCCAATCCCGCAACGCCCCCATGCCTTCGCCGCTACACGCCGACAGCACGAGGTCCGAGGCCGCAACCGTCACTGCCCAGTCGGGTGTGTCAGCCCGGCAGTCCGCCCGCGCCGCCACCCGGCACAGGTGCGGGTGGTCGGGGGCCTTTTCGGGCGGGCCAAGCCACAGCAACAAGTCCGCTTCAACAATGCGCCTGCGCGCGCGCGCCATCCCCTCCGCCTCGATAACATCGCCGCTGCCATCATGGAGCCCGGCCGTGTCGGCAATGCGGAACGGCACGCCATCGATCGCGACCGGCACTTCGATGATATCGCGGGTTGTGCCCGCGACGGCGGCAGTGATCGCGGCATCGCGTTCCACCAACGCGTTGAGCAGCGTCGATTTACCGGCGTTGGGCGGGCCGGCAATCGTCACCGACACGCCGTCGCGCAACCGCTCCGCATGTGGCCGCGACAGCCAGTCGCTCCATTCATCGCAAATACCTTCTATCCCTTTGTTTATATTCGATATAATATGCCCCTCACGCGCCACATCATCCTCATCCGAGAAATCGAGGAGCGCCTCCACCGCCGCCGACAGGGTCAGCAGGCGCGTCTGCCAGGCCG
>CAZAWL010000056.1:0-10003 GCA_964488705.1 uncultured Sphingopyxis sp. | reverse complement strand
GCGATCGCCGGAGCGGCGCCGGTCGCGGCACCGCGTCAGGAACCAGCCGTGTCGATCCGCGCCTCGGTCAAGCCGGACTATATCGTCTGCCTCGACGACGGTAAAAAGCTGAAAATGCTCAAGCGCCACCTGATGACGCACTATGGCATGACGCCGGACGATTACCGCGCAAAGTGGGGCTTGCCCGCCGATTATCCCATGGTCGCGCCCAATTACGCCGAACAACGCCGCACGCTGGCCAAGCAAATCGGCCTCGGTACCAAAGGGCGCGGTGGCGGTCGCAAGCGCGCCAAGAAGTGATTATTGTGGTGGATTTGTAATTCGCAACATTATTGCGGCCCGCTGTGAGGCGAACCTCAAATCCATAAACCACACCAGATTCATATTTGCTGGTGACCCCGATGCATCTGAAGTCCGCGTGGTGCGAGCCGATTAATGGGGCGGCCTTCAGATTCGGGTCACCAGGGTCAGGATCCATTGACCACCAGGCCGTGCATGCAGCGGTGCGGCGTGCCCGGTGGTCATCCTTGCCGCTACCCGTACGGCTGCCTATAACCGCAGCGACGAACAGACATTGGCGAGGCTATGGGTAACCGAATCGACTTGGAGGCATTGTGCGCAGAACGGGGCCTGCGCATCACGGAACAACGCCGCGTGATCGCCAAGGTCATTAGCGATTCCGACGACCACCCCGATGTCGAGACGCTGCACGCGCGCGCTTCGGCCATCGATTCGGGTATTTCCATCGCGACTGTCTATCGCACCGTGCGCCTGTTCGAGGAGGCGGGAATCCTTGACCGCCATGATTTTGGCGACGGCAGGTCGCGCTATGAGACTGCGCCCGAGGCGCATCACGACCACCTTATCGATGTAGAAAGTGGCCAGGTCATCGAATTCGTCGATCCGGAACTCGAAGCATTGCAAAAGGTCATTGCCGAACGGTTGGGCTATCGGCTGGTCGACCATCGCATGGAATTATATGGCGTCGCTCTCAGCCGCAAGGACTGACCGCGGGCGCTGGCGCGCCTGGCTGCGCATCAGCGGCATTGCGCTGTGGCTGGTCTATTGCCTGCCATTGCATGGCCTGTGGCGCCTGTTCCGGCTCCCGTCGCCCTGGCCGCGCCTGTTCCTGCGTGGCGGCGCCATCCTGTGCGGTATGGACGTCCATGTTTCGGGACCGCGGCTGCTGCGCAATGTCCTCTACGTTGCGAACCATGTCAGCTGGCTCGACATATTGGTGCTCGCCGGACGCACCGGAAGCGCCTTTGTGGCCAAGGCCGATATGGCACCTTGGCCGATCATCGGGTGGCTCGCGACGCTCAACAACTCGGTCTATGTCCAGCGCGAACAACGGCTGGACGCAAAGGCGCAGGCTGCGGCCATCGGCGCGGCGCTGACCACCGGACAGCCGCTGACGCTGTTTCCCGAGGGGACGACGAGCGACGGGCTGTCGATCTTGCCGTTCCGCTCGTCCCTGATTGCAGCCGTGGCCCCCCCGCCGATGGGCATCAGCATCCAACCCGTTGCCATAGATTATGGCGCAGGCAGTGCAGAGATCGGCTGGGTGGGTGAAGAAGGCTTTGGCGCGAATGCCCTGCGCGTCCTTTCATCGCCTCGGCGCACGCGCGTCGACCTGCGCTTTCTGGATCCGCTGGACACCAGCGAACTGCCTGACCGAAAACAGATAACCTCGCATTGCCGATCCGCCATCGCGGCGGCACTAAAACTGGACTGATCGGGCTCGCTGCTTTCCTTTGCAGTCAATCCGCTCTAACGGCGCGGCATGACAAAGCCCTCGCATCCTGCCAAGCCGCAACGCGTCCACGTCAAATCCTTTGGCTGTCAGATGAATGTCTATGACGGCGAACGCATGGGCGAATTGATGGCCGGCGAAGGGATGGTGATGACCGCCGATTCGGCCGAGGCTGATCTCGTCATTCTCAACACATGCCACATCCGCGAAAAGGCGACGGAAAAAGTCTATTCCGACATCGGCCGGCTGCGCCGCGAAGATGGTTCGCGTCCGATGATTGCGGTCGCCGGCTGTGTGGCGCAGGCCCAAGGCGAGGAAATGGCGCGTCGGCCGGGGGTCGATATCGTCGTCGGGCCACAGGCCTATCATCGCCTGCCGATGCTGGTAGCACAGGCGCGCAACGGCAAGTCGGCTGTCGACACCGATATGCCGGTCCAGTCCAAATTCGACATCCTGCCCGTCCGGCGCAATGCGCCGCCCAGTGCATTTTTGACGGTGCAGGAGGGGTGCGACAAATTTTGCACCTATTGTGTCGTGCCCTACACGCGTGGGGCAGAGGTGAGCAGGCCATTTGCCGCGATCCTTGACGAGGCGCGGCAGCTGATCGACGGCGGCGCGCGGGAAATCACGCTATTGGGGCAGAATGTCAATGCGTGGAGCGGGGAGGATGATCGCGGTCAGGCGGTTGGCCTCGATGGGCTGATCCGTGCGCTCGACCGCCTGTCCGGGCTATCGCGCGTCCGTTACACGACCAGCCACCCCAACGACATGACCGACGGGTTGATTGCTGCCCATGGTGACGTCGAAAAGCTGATGCCGTTCCTGCATCTGCCGGTGCAGGCGGGCAGCGACCGCATATTGAAGGCGATGAACCGCAGCCATAGCCGCGACAGCTATCTGCGCCTGCTTGACCGTGTCCGCACTGTCCGTCCGGACATTGCATTGTCGGGTGATTTCATCGTCGGATTTCCGGGGGAGAGCGATGCCGACTTTGCCCAGACCCTGTCGCTGGTCGACACGGTGGGTTACGCGCAGGCATTCAGTTTCAAATATAGCGCACGGCCGGGCACACCGGCGGCCGATTATGACGACCAGGTTCCACCGGCGATCATGGATGAACGACTCCAGCTGTTGCAGGCGGCGCTGGTGCGCGATCAGAAGGCGTTCAACGCCGCGACGGTGGGGCGGCGGTGCGAAATATTGCTCGAACGGTCGGGACGCAGGGATGGCCAGCTGCTCGGCAAATCGCCTTGGCTGCAATCGGTGCACATTGTCTGCGATGCCGCGATCGGCGATTTGGTGACTGTCGACATTGTCGACCATGGGCCGCTGAGCCTGACCGGCCGGCTGGCTGGCTGACGCCGCGCATTCAGCGCTGTTGTCGCCGCGGTGTGCGTGGCAAGATGCAGCGGCGTGACGGCACGATTCGCGGTGCACGCGATGCGAAGGGACACAATGAGCCGCAAATCCGTAGCCGCCCGGTCGGGCGACAAAAGCCGGGCAGATATGACTTTCGATCGCCCGCAACTGCTGCCGCAGCTGTTCGGACAATTTGACCAGAATCTCGTATCCATCGAAAATCGCCTCGGTGTCTATATCACTGCGCGCGGCGACCGGATTGGCCTCGAAGGTCCCGCGGAAAGTGTGGCGGTTGCGCGCGACGTGATTGCCGAGATTTATCGCCGCATCCAGCGCGGTGAGGAGGTTGATGCGGGCTTGATCGACGCGGTCATCGCGATGACCATCGAGCCGACGCTCGACGGGATCGCGCGGCAAGAGGTCGGCGACGCGCCGCCGATCATGATCCGCACGCGCCGCAAAACCATCGTGCCACGCAGCACGATGCAGACCACCTATATGCGGGAGCTGGCGACGCGCGATGTTATTTTTGCGCTCGGCCCGGCGGGTACAGGCAAGACCTATCTGGCGGTGGCCCAGGCGGTCAGCCAATTGATCAGCGGTTCGGTGCAGCGCCTCATCCTGTCGCGTCCGGCGGTCGAAGCGGGCGAACGGCTCGGCTTCCTGCCGGGCGACATGAAGGACAAGGTCGATCCTTATTTGCGCCCGCTCTATGACGCGCTGTACGATTGTCTGCCGGCCGAACAGGTCGAGCGGCGCATCGCATCGGGGGAGATTGAGGTGGCACCGCTCGCCTTTATGCGCGGCCGCACGCTCGCCGATGCATTTGTCATACTCGACGAAGCGCAGAACACGACCACGGCTCAGATGAAAATGTTTCTGACGCGCTTTGGCATGAACAGCCGCATGGTTGTGTGCGGCGACCCCAAGCAGGTGGATTTGCCCGCACCCGCGACATCGGGATTGGCCGATGCGGTTGGCAGGCTGGAGGGGGTCGACGGCATTGCCGTGGTGCGCTTTGGCGTCGCGGACGTCGTCCGTCACCCGATCGTCGGACGAATTGTCGAAGCCTATGAGGGGCCCGATGCGCGATAAGGCGCCCTATGGCGAGCCGGGCCGATGATAGAGGTTGCCGTTGATGATGTCGCCGGCGCGTGGGATGATGGCACCGATTGGGAATCGTGCTGCACCCGGGCGATAACTGCGGCAATCGTACAAACGCCCTATGCGGCCATGGTACCGGCCCGATGTGCCGTCGAAATATCGGTTCGCCTGACCAGCGATGACGAGGTGCGCAGCCTCAACCGCGACTATCGTGGCAAAGACAAGCCGACCAATGTCCTGTCATTTGCATCGATGGACGGCACGGACATCGACGCGATCGACCTCGATAGCGCGGTCGAGCTCTTGCTGGGCGACATCGTGCTGGCGCGCGAAACATGCCAGCGTGAGGCAGAGAGCAAAGCGATCAGTTTCGTCGCCCATGCGACCCATCTTGTCGTGCATGGCACTTTGCACCTATTGGGATATGATCATGGTGACGACGAAGCCGCGTCACAAATGGAAGGATTGGAAAGCGCCATCATGGCAAGTTTGGGCCACGACGACCCCTATGCATTGCCGCAGGACGGCCCATTGTGAGCGGCGCGTCTGCCAGATCGGAGGGCGATAGTAGCCGCCCATTCTGGGCGATGGTGAAATCGCGCCTGTTCGGGGGCAGCGCAGAGCCGAGCCTGCGCGAACAAATCGAAGAGGTGATCGACGAGGCTGAGGATGGCGAGGATGATGCGCCGCAGGATGGCACGTCGCCCGACATGTCGCGCCTTGAGCGCGAAATGCTGCGCAATATGCTCCGCTTTGGCGAAACCAGCGTCGATGACGTCGCTGTGCCGCGTTCGGACATCATCGCGATCGACGAAACGGCGAGCATTGCGGAGCTGATCGCATTGTTCGCGGAGGCCGACCATAGCCGGTTGCCGGTATTTCGCGAACGGCTCGACGATGTGGTCGGTATGGTTCATGTCAAGGACCTGTTCGGGCTGATGGCGCGCGGCACATTGCCCGACGGGCGGATATGTGACCATCCAGCGCTCCTGCGTCAGCCGCTCTATGTGCCGCAGTCCATGCCCGCCAGCCTGTTGCTGGGCGACATGCGGGCGCAGCGCATCCATCTCGCCATCGTGCTCGACGAATATGGCGGCACTGACGGGCTGCTGACTATCGAAGATCTGGTCGAAGAAATTGTCGGCGATATCGAGGACGAGCATGACGACGCGCCGACGGATATGCTCGTGGCCGTCGCACCGGGGGTGTGGGACGCGGATGCGCGGATCGAGCTCGATGACTTGTCCGAAGCGCTCGACGCACGGCTCGCCGACGTGGAGGAAGACGTCGATACGCTGGGCGGCTTGTGTTTTGTGCTGGCCGGTCATGTGCCGCAGCCCGGCGAGACGGTCACGCATGACAGCGGCTGGCGAATAGAGGTGATCGATGGCGATGACCGCAGGGTAAAGCTCGCGCGCTTGACCGCTCCGCCCGCGCCGGACGTTATCGGCTAACACCTGTCGTCGTCAGGCCAGCGGCGCGCCTCTCGCAAAGGCGCGCATCAGGCGCCGTTCATGGTCCAGGCCGGCTCATGGCGTGACGATTTGCCAATAGGAGCGATTGGGCTTAGAGCGATTGCGAGTGAGGTGGAAACACCGAACGGCTAGGAAATCGCGTAAGACAAGGACACTGGACCGTGATTTTGATTCAATCAAAATCGAACACGGTCTAGGCGCACTGACATGACCAAGGTGCCATCGCAAAATAGCGAGCTGCGTGTCGCGTTGTTCAGCGGCAATTATAATATGACGGTTGATGGTGCCAACAAGGCGCTCAATCGGCTCGTCGGTTATTTGCTGGCGCAGGGTGCGGCGGTCAGGGTCTATTCCCCGACGGTCGACAATCCGGATTTCGCGCCGACAGGCGACCTTGTGAGCGTGCCGTCTATCGTCATTCCCAACCGGCCCGAATATCGCATCCCGCTGTCCTTCTCTCGGCGGGTCCGGCGCGATATTGAGGCGTTCGCCCCCAATGTCATCCATATTTCCAGCCCGGATCGTGTATCGCGCCAGGCCGCAAAGTGGGCGCGGGACCGCAATTTGCCGGTGTTGTGTTCGGTGCACACCCGCTTTGAAACCTATTTTCGCTACTATAATCTTTCCTTCATCGAGCCGCTGATGGTGGCGTGGCTGCGCAAGCTTTACCGTCGCTGCGACGGACTGGTCGCGCCGTCCGAGAGTTTTGCCCAGGTTCTGCGCGAGCAGCGCATGAATTATGACATCGACATCTGGTCGCGCGGTATCGATGCTACGCTGTTTGCGCCCGATCGGCGTGACCCGACCTGGCGGGCGGGACTTTCGATTGCCGAAGACCGCCCGGTCATCGCGTTTCTGGGCCGCCTGGTGATGGAAAAGGGGCTCGATGTGTTTGCCGATACCGTCGACCTGTTGCGACGCCGCCGGGTGCCGCATGACGTCGTGATTATCGGGGAGGGGCCGGCTGGTGACTGGTTCCGCAACCGTTTGCCGAATGCGCATTTCGTGGGGTTTCAGGGTGGCGCGGATCTCGCCAGAGCGGTGGCTTCATGCGACATATTGTTCAACCCGTCGGTGACGGAGACGTTCGGCAATGTGACGCTGGAGGCCATGGCCTGCGGATTGCCGGTCGTCGCTGCACGGGCCACGGGCAGCGCCAGTATCGTGCGTGATGGCGAAACCGGTTTCCTCGTCGAACCCGGCTCCATTTCCGCCTTTGCGGATCGCCTGCAAAGCTATTGCAGCGATGTCGCGCTGCGCCGCGCGCATGGTGATGCGGCACTGTCGGAAAGCCGCAGCTATGATTGGGATGCGATCAATCAGGTCGTGGCGGAGACCTATTTGCGCCTGATCAGGCAACGCCTTGCCGGCCCGATGCGGCCGGGTTGACGGGCAGAACGGTGGACGACCTGTTCAACGCTGACGGGGCGACCGGCACTGGCGGCGCTTTGGCGGCAGTAACGGCACCCCTGGCGGAGCGGCTGCGCCCTGCTGCGCTGACAGATATTGTCGGGCAGGAGCATTTGACCGGCCCGGATGCCATATTGACGCGGCTGGTGGCGGCTGGCCAATTACCCTCGCTCATCCTGTGGGGGCCGCCAGGGTGCGGCAAAACCAGCATCGCGCGTTTGCTGGCTGACGCGGTCGGCTATCGCTTTCGTGCCATGTCGGCGATTTTTTCGGGCGTGGCCGAGCTAAAGGCCGCCTTTGCGGAGGCACGATCGCTCCGTCAGGCCGGGCAGCGCCAGCTATTGTTCGTCGACGAGATTCATCGTTTCAACCGCGCCCAGCTGGATGCTTTCTTGCCGGTGATGGAGGATGGCACGATCATCCTCGTCGGGGCGACCACGCAGAATCCGAGCTTCGAGATCAATGCGGCCTTGTTGTCGCGCGCGCAACTGCTGATCCTGCGGCCGCTGGACGCTGACGCACTCGGACAGCTTTTTGATCGCGCTATGGCGCGGCTCGACCCGCCGTGGCGGCTGACGGCCGATGCACGCGACTGGCTGATAGCGCAGGCGGAGGGTGACGGGCGTTTCCTCGTCAATCAGCTCGCGTTGCTTGATGCGGCCGGCTTGACGCAGGATGCCGTGCTGGGCGTGGCAGAGTTGAGCGCACTCATCGCTCGGCGGGCGGCCAATTATGACAAGGACCGCGACGGCCATTTCAACCTCATCTCCGCGCTGCACAAGGCTATGCGCGGCTCAGACCCCGACGCGGCACTCTATTACCTGGCGCGCATGCTCAGTGCCGGCGAAGACCCGCTCTATGTGCTGCGCCGGATCGTCCGTTTTGCGAGCGAGGATGTCGGCCTCGCCGATCCGCAGGCGCTGGTGCAGGCGATGACGGCGGTCGATGCCTATCGCCTGCTGGGCAGCCCCGAAGGCGAGCTGGCGATTGTTCAGGCCTGCCTCTATTGCGCGACCGCCCCCAAATCCAACGCGGCCTATCTGGCTGAAAAGGCGGCGCGTGCGGCCGCTCTGGCGAGCCCCAATGCCGGGCCGCCCGCCAATATTCTCAACGCGCCGACCAAGCTGATGAAAGCAGCGGGGTATGGCGCCGGCTATCGTTATGACCATGATGAACCCGATGCCTTTTCAGGTCAGGATTATTGGCCTGAAATGGTGGCGCCGACGGTGCTGTATGCGCCGAGCGATCGCGGCTTTGAACAACGTATTGCCGAGCGTCTGCGCTGGTGGAGCACGCTGCGCCATGAACGACGCGGCACCGGCACAGATCAATCGATGCCGTGATAGGCGCGGTACCAGCGCACAAAATTGGGGACGCCCTCCTCAATGCGCGTAGAGGGTTGGTAGCCGAGGTCCTGCTGAATCGCGTCAATGTCGGCAAATGTTTCCGGCACATCGCCCGGCTGCATCGGCAATAGCAGCCGCTGTGCCTTGCGCCCGCACGCGTCCTCGATGACCGAGATCAGCCGGGTCAGGTCTTCGGACCGATGATTACCGATATTATAGAGGCGGTGCGGTGAGATGCTGCCCCCCGCCTTTGCCGTGCCATCGTCGGGCGGCGGGTTGTCGATGCAGGCAATCACCCCGGCGACAATGTCGTCGATATAGGTGAAATCGCGTTTCATGTTGCCGTGGTTGAAGACCTCGATCGGTTCACCCGCCAAAATTTTCCGCGTGAATATCCACATCGCCATGTCCGGCCGCCCCCATGGGCCGTAAACGGTAAAAAAACGCAGGCCCGTCAGCGGCAGCCGATAGAGATGTGCGTAGGTTTCACTGATCAGTTCATCCGCCTTCTTGGTGGCGGCATAGAGCGAGAGTGGTTGATCGACCCGGTCGGAGACGCGAAAGGGCAGGGTGGTGTTCCCGCCATAGACGGACGAGCTGGAGGCATAGACCATATGCGCCGACTGGCGCTGGCGGGCGATCTCTAGCAAGTTCAGGTGCCCGACGAGGTTTGACTGCACATAGGCATGCGGGTTCTGGATGGAATAGCGAACGCCCGCCTGAGCGCCGAGATGGGCGATGTGGGTAAAGTCCGCATCCGCCAGCGCCGAATCGAGCGCGCCCATATTGGCAAAGTCGGCCTCGATAAACCGGAACCGGTCGCCGCCAGCCTCGGCGAGGCGAGCCAGCCGGTCGCGTTTAAGCCGGGTGGAGTAATAATCGTTGACGTTGTCGATGCCGGTCACGGTGTCGCCGCGGGCGAGCAGGCGCATAGTTAGCGCCATGCCGATGAATCCTGCTGCGCCGGTTACGAGAATGTGCATCAATCGTTCCTATGTCTTGCAGCGGCTGGCGCAGTCATAACGCTTTATAGTCGCCAGAGGCAGGGCGGCATATACCAAGCCTGTGACCATGATCGAGTGCCGCGGCGCCAAGGCATGTTCGGATACGCACATGCGGCTGGATCGTCGCAGAATGCATCGCCGATAGGCGCAAAAGCTTGCCTGCGCATTAATCCCGCCGCTGGCGGCAGCGTCAGAGGATATATTTGCTGAGGTCGATATTCCGCGCGATACCGGTCAATTCGCGCTCGACATAGGCGGCGTCGATGACCACGCTGTCACCGCGATGGTCCTCGGCTTCAAAACTCAACCCCTCGAGCAGCTTTTCCATCACCGTATGCAGCCGCCGTGCGCCGATGTCCTCGACGCTGGCATTGACCTGGGCCGCGACCTTGGCAAGCGCTGCGACGGCGTCCGGGCGAATGTCGATCGTCACGCCCTCGGTCGCCATCAGGGCAATTGCCTGCTGTGGCAAAGACGCCTTTGTGTCGCTCAGGATGCGGACAAAGTCGGATTCCCCCAGCGCCGCTAATTCGACGCGAATGGGCAGCCGCC
>CAZAWL010000055.1:0-10226 GCA_964488705.1 uncultured Sphingopyxis sp. | reverse complement strand
TCAGCAACTGGTCCGCCATGACGAGCAATTCGACATCGGCGGCCGGTTCCGCCGCGCCGATGATTTCGGCGTCAATCTGGTGGAACTGGCGATAGCGGCCCTTTTGCGGGCGTTCATAGCGGAACAGCGGGCCATGCGTCGCAACCTTGAGCGGAGCGTGTTGTTGCCAGCCATTGGTGATGTAGGCGCGGGCGATGCCGGCGGTAAATTCGGGGCGCAGGGTCACACTGTCGCCGCCGCGGTCGTCGAACGAATACATTTCCTTGGACACGACATCGGTGGTTTCGCCAAGGCTGCGGGCAAAAACGGCGGTCGGCTCGATCACCGGCACTTCGACGCGTTTGAAGCCATAGAGGCGGCGGACCCGTTCAAATGTTTCGACGACATGCGTGAACCGGTCGGCAAAGTCGCCGAGCATGTCCTGCGTGCCGCGAACCGGTTGGGGTGTGTCGATACGTGCCATGGCTGCGCGCCCTAATCCAAAATCACCGGCGCTGCCAGTCGTGGCGGGCGGCATGGCATGATTTTGCGGTCGCGCACTGGACGAAAGCGCGAAGGCACGGCATCATCACGGCCTTCGTTCCGCGTGGTGGCCGTGCGCCGCCATTCTCAACAGGATGATTGCGTGTTCCATTCCCTCCTGGCCCGTGCACGTGGCGCGGTCGCCCCGGCTGCCATCGCGGTCACGATGACCGCTGCCGTCACCGTCGCCCTTCCCGCCCTCGCCCAGAATAGCGCACCGCCGCTCCCCGCGTCGCTCAGCGACGCAGCCTATCCCGGCGTCATGACGCTCCAGGTCGATGCACGCGATGTCAGGCGTGGCATTTATTCGGTCGAACAACAGATCATGGTTGCCGGGCCTGGCCGGTTGACGCTGCGCTATCCCGAATGGCTGCCGGGCAAACATGCGCCGCGCGGCGACGTTTCGGCGATTGCCGGGCTGGCCTTTTCCGGTAATGGCGCGGCACTGAACTGGCGGCGCGACGTCGATGACGTGTTCACCTTTCACGTTGATGTGCCCGCGGGCGTGCGCAGCATCACCGCACGGTTCCAGTTTCTGTCCCCGACGCGCGAGCGCGAAGGGCGGATCGTCATGACGCCCGAAATGCTCAACCTGCAATGGGAACAGGTGTCGCTCTATCCCGCCGGATATGCGACGCGCAACATTGCGGTGCGGCCCAGCGTCATCCTGCCCGACGGCTGGACCGGTGCAGCGGCGCTCGACGGCGCGGTCACGGCACCGCCACGCGCCGGGGCGGCCAACCGCATCGATTATGGCGTTACCGATTATGAAACGCTGGTTGATTCGCCGATGTTTGCGGGCGCGCATTTCCGGCGCTGGGACCTGGGCCATAATGTCACGCTCAACGTCGTCGCTGACGCCCCCGAATATCTGGATGCGCAACCGGCGCATATCGCCGCGCACCGCGCGCTGGTGGACGAGGCGGTGCAGCTGTTCGGCGCGCGGCATTTCGACCGCTATGAATTTCTGTTGGGCCTGACAGAGGAATTGGGTGGCATCGGGCTCGAACATCATCGCAGCTCGGAAAATACGCGGGAAACCGACTATTTCACCGAATGGGACAGCAATGGGTCGGAACGTGGGCTGTTACCGCACGAACTGGTGCATAGCTGGAACGGCAAATTTCGGCGGCCGGCGGGGCTGTGGACACCCGACTATGCCACCCGCATGGATGGGCGGCTGCTCTGGGTTTATGAGGGGCAGACCAGCTATTGGGATTTGGTGCTGGCGGCCCGGTCCGGCATGCAAAGCGTCGACATGGTGCTGGGCGAATGGGCGCGTTATGCAGCCAATTACGAACATCAGGCGGGCCGTGTCTGGCGCAGCGTAGAGGATACGACGCTCGACCCGGTCATCGCGGCACGCAGGCCGCGCCCCTTTGCTTCGGCCACCCGGACCGAGGATTATTATAATGAAGGCTCTCTGGTCTGGCTGGAGGCGGACATGACCATCCGCCGGTTGAGCGGGGGGCAGCGCAGCCTTGACAATTTCGCGCGCGCCTTTTTTGGCGGGCGCGATGGCGACTGGGGCACCGTCACCTATGATTTCGACACGATCGTTTCGACGTTGAATGCCATTGTCCCGCATGACTGGCGGACATTTCTCGACACGCGGATCAACCAGCCGGGCCAGCCGGTGCCGCTGGGCGGCATAACGGCGGCGGGCTATCGCCTTGCCTATCGCGATACGCCCAATGTTTTCGACGCGGAACGGATGCGCGAGGGGCGGACGCTCGATCTGGCTTTTTCGTTGGGGGTGGTGATCGACCGCAATGGCGAAGTGACGTCGGTGCTGTTCGACAGCCCGATGTTTGCGCAAGGGGTGACCAACGGCACAAAAATCATCGCCATTGGCGGGTTGAGTTACAAGCCCGAACGGATGCGGGCTGCGGTCATCGCGGCGATGGATGGCCAGACGCCGATCAGCCTGCTCGTCCAAAATGGCGACCGGTATCGCACCATTACCCCGGTGTGGACGGGTGGTTTGCGCTATCCGCATCTGGAGCGGGCTGGCGAGGGGCCGACCCTGATGGACCAGCTGTTGCAACCCTTGCGCCCGCAACCCCCGGCGCCGAACATGACAGGGCAATAAGACGATGGATATTTCAAAGATTTCCGCAGGCGATGCGGTGCCCGACAGCATCAACGTGCTGATCGAAGTGCCGATTGGCGGGGAGCCGGTGAAATATGAGTTCGACAAGGCGTCGGGCGCATTGTTTGTCGACCGTTTCCTGCACACGCCGATGCGTTACCCGGCCAATTACGGCTTTGTCCCGCACACGCTGGGCGAAGATGGCGACCCGCTCGACGCACTGGTCGTCGCACGCTCGCCGGTCATCGCCGGCGCGGTTGTCAAATGCCGCCCCATCGGCGTGCTGTTGATGGAAGATGACAAGGGCGGCGATGAAAAGCTGCTGTGCGTGCCGGTCAACGCGACCTTTCCCTATTATGCCAATGTCGCCACCTATCGCGATATGCCGCCGATCGTGCTGCAACAGATCGAGCATTTCTTTACCCACTATAAGGATTTGGAGCCCGGCAAATGGGCCAAGCTGAACGGCTGGGGCGACGTCGATGATGCGCGGCGGATCATCATGGAATGTGTCGAACGCGCTGCCCAGCAAGACGTTTGACGCGCGGCCGGCCTATTTGGTTGGCACGATGCCCGATTTGATGTGGATGTCGCGCTGCGGATAGGGGATGCCGACGCCCGCTTGTTTGACTTTGGCCCAGACGCGGTTCAGCACGTCGGACCGGACATTGCCGACGCCGCCCTCCGGGTCGTTGATCCACACCAGCAATTCATGGTCGACACTGCTGTCGCCAAACGCCGTCAGCCAGACATTGGGCGGCGGGGTGTCCAGCACCCGCGGGCTTTCGCGTGCCGCCTCCAGCATCAATGCCTGTGCCTGGGCCAGGTCAGCCTCATAGGCAACGCCGATGGGGATGCGGACCCGCACATCCTTTGACGAGTAACTCCAATTCTCAACCTCCTGCGTCATCAGGTTCTCGTTGGGGATCAGATGTTCCTTGCCGTCGCGGGTAATCACGCTGACCGCGCGTACGCCGATCTTGTTGACCCAGCCGAAACTGTCGCCGACGACGATGACGTCGCCCGGCTTGATCGACCGGTCCATCAACAGGATGATGCCGGCGATGAGGTTGCCAAAGGTTTTCTGCAACCCGAACCCGACCGCCAGGCCCAGCGCCCCCGAAAATACGGCAAAGGCGGTGACATCAATGCCGATGAGGTCGATGCCCACAAAAAAGGCGATGATGATGATGCCGATACCGGCGATTTTCTGCACCAGCAGCCGCTGCGTGTCGTCGAGGCTGTCGGCGCTCATCGTGGCCCGGCGGACAGCGCGGTTGCCGATGCGCACGGCGGCGAACAAAATGATCAGCGTCGCGATGATGGTGATGATCGACAACAGCGAAAAACGCATCCGCCCGGCGGAAAAACCATAGCTGTCGAGCCGGTCCGCGATCAGCGTGACGCCGTGCAGATTGCCCGCGATGATGGCGACAAACACGCTGACTGCCGCGATCCACGCCACCTGTGTGCCGAGCCTGACGCCCAGACTGATCTGCCGGGCAATGCTGGCCAGTCCCGCCGCGATGGCGACGGTGAGCAACAGCGCGCCGTAAGGCGACCATGGCCACAACGCCGCCGCCGCGCCGACCAGCACCGCAAATGTGGATGCCGCCAGCAACACCCCGGCGCGTTGTGTCAGCGGGCCGTGCGGCGTCGTGTCATCGCCATGGACAAAGGCCGTCAACCGTTGCCCCAGAGTGCGCTGCATCACCCAGGCGAGCGTGAGCGCGACGATGATGATGCCGGCCGCCATGGCGAGCTCCGGCACGCTGCGCGCATCAAATGGCGGCAGGCCGATCAGACTGAGACGATGGTCCATGGTCAGGCGAGACTAGCCTTTTTCAGCGCCTGCGACAAATCGGCGATAAGGTCCGCCGGGTCTTCGAGGCCGATGGAGAGCCGCACGAGCGGGCCATCGGCCATGGGGCTGGTGCGCCATGGCGATATCGTGCGCACCGGGTTGGCCGGAACGACGAGGCTTTCATATCCGCCCCAGCTATAACCGATACCGAACAGGCGCAGCGCATCGATAAAGGCGGACCGTTGCGCCTGTGTCGCGCCGCACAGCGTAAAGCCGAACAGGCCGCTGGCGCCGCCAAAGTCGCGCTGCCAATGGGCATGGCCGGGGCAGGAGGGCAGAGCCGGGTGCAGCATGGCGCCGATGGCGGGCTGTTGGTCCAGCCAGCGCGCAACCTTCAGTCCGCTCTCCCCATGCCGCTGCAAGCGCACGTCGAGTGTCCTCAGCCCGCGCAGCATCAGCGCGCAATCGTCGGGGCTGACCGACTGGCCCAATTGAAAGGCGGTGCTGCGGCATGCCTCCCACAGATGCGGCGCGATGGTCAGCGAACCCATCATCGCGTCGCTATGCCCGCACACATATTTGGTCAGGCTCATCATCGCGATGTCGACGCCGTGCGCCAGCGCCGGAAAGAACAGCGGCGTCGCCCAGGTATTGTCGATCATCGTGGTGACGCCGCGCGCCCGCGCGACAGCGGTGATCGCGGGTACATCCTGGACCTCGAACGTCAGGCTGCCCGGGCTTTCGAGGATGATCAGGCGGGTCTGCTCGGTGCACAGGTTGGCGATATCGGCGCCGACCATCGGGTCATAATAGCTGGTCGTGACCCCCATGCGCGCGAGCATTTTGTCACACAGGCTGCGCGTGGGTTCATAGGCGCTGTCGACGACCAGCACATGGTCGCCCGGCGACAGCAATGCCAGCATGCCGCTGGCGATCGCCGCCACACCGGATGGATAGAGCAATGTGCCGGCTGCCCCGGGTTCCATGCCGGTCAGTGCGTCGGCGAGCGCCCAGACCGTCGGTGTCCCGCGCCGACCATAGAAAAATTTGTCATGGCTGTCTTCGCGTTCGCGCGCGTCCAGTTCGGCGACGCTCGGCTGGACGATGGTCGATGCACGCCAGATGGGCGGGTTGACGACGCCGCCGCCCAACCGCGGGTCGCCCGTCCATTCGGGTCGTCGCCCGGCCTGCACCAGTTGCGTGGCCGGTTGGCCTTTGGGTGGCTCGCTATTGCTCATGCGCCCTTGTTAGCGCGGCGCTAGGCAAAAGCCAGCCTTGCGCCGAACTGGCCGACGAGGAGGCCGGCGGGATGGGGAAAGGGTGTTCAGGCGGGTCCGGTGGCTTTGGGCGTCGCCGGGTCGCTGCCCCACTCTGCCCAGCTGCCGTCATAGACGGCCACATCATCCTTGCCCAGCAGGTGGGCGGCAAAGGCGATGACGCTGGCGGTCATGCCGCTGCCGCATGTCGCCACCAATGGCGCGTCGAGGGTGATCCCCGATGCGGCAAAGACGGCGCGCAGGTCATCCGCCGACTTCCACGTACCGTCGTCGTTGAACAGGGTGCGGTGCGGCAGATTGCGCGATCCGGGAATGTGGCCGGGTGCCATGCCCGGCCTGGGGTCGCGCTCCTCCCCCGTAAAGCGGGCGGCCGGGCGCGCGTCGGCAACCTGTTCAGCGCCGCTCGCCACATTGGCCTGCATCTGGTCCTTGGTGCGTACCGCCTTGGCATCACGCCACACCGTGAAATGGCGGTGGCGCAGGCTGTGATTGCCCATATCGAGCGGCCGGCCCTCCGACTTCCATTTGGCGAGGCCACCGTCGAGCAGCGCCACGTCATGCGCGCCGAATAATTTGAGCAGCCACCATGCGCGTGCCGCGCTGACCAGCGGGCTGTCATCATAGAGGACGATGCGGCTGCCATCGCCCAAGCCGAGGCTTTGCATCCGGCTGGCAAATTTCTCGGCCGTTGGCGCCATATTCTCGATGGGGTCGGTCGGATCGACCATCTCCCCCAAGTCCATGAACACCGCGCCGGGAATATGCCCTGCCTCATATTCGGCGCGCGGGTCGCGGCCCGAACCCGGCATGAATTTTGTCGCATCGACGATGCGCAGATCGCTGGCGCCCAATTCCTTGGCCAGCCAGTCGGTGCTGACAAGCGGTTCCATCGGCTGCTCCCCTTATGCCTTATGCCGTGTCGATGTGGCGACAGCCTAAAATCGGATGGGGCGCAATGCAACCGGACACTTGCCGGTCATTGATTGATGGCGATGCCGGTGCTGCGCACGCCCAGCGGGGCGTAACTCATCGGGCCCTGGTCGATGCGGAACGGTGCCAGCTTGGCGGGTATGGCGGCATCCGCAGCGGTACCATCGTCGGCGGCGGGCTCGCGACCCACGACGAAGGCCCGAGCGGCCTGCCCGTCCAGCACGGGGGCATCGGCGGCGTTATGATAGCGGCAATCGACGGCGACGAGTGCGATAGCCAGCCGTCGGCCGCCTACCTCCATGGCCCCCAGCGCGTCGAGCGGGGCCGCCAGTTCGCCTTCGATTCGGACATCGCCATTGGCGGCAACCGCCGCAGCGTGATGATGCGGGGCCTGCCCATCCATCGCCAGCCATCGGGCCACCCCGCCCTCGCTGGCTTGGGTGCCGGCGAACAGGCCGATCCTGATGCTGACATCGGCGGCGTCGACCGGGCCGGCGTTGCGGACATGCACCGCATAGCGCAGCCGGAAATTGACCAGCGTCGACACCGCGCTGACCGCTTCAAAGCTGATGTCGAGTTGCGCGCGGCGTCCCGTCTTGGCCAGCGCGGCGGCGGGACGCGCGGCTTTCGGCGCTGATTCTGCTTTTACGTCAGCTTTGGGCAGGGTGTCGCGGGCGCGCGGCGCGGTCGGGGCGGCTTTTTCGGGCCGGGTTTCGGTAGCCGGGTCGTCAAGCGGGGCGGTCGCGCCGCTGGAACTGCGCCGCCGGCTCCAGAGCCATGCCGCCAAGAGCGCGAGCGCGGCGGCCCCCAGCGCGGCCAGCGGCAACCATTCGGGCCAGCGGCTGCCGGCATCGCCATCGGTACCGTCAGCGTCGACTGCCTCGGCGGGTGGTGGCGGAGCCATTGCATCGGCGGGTGTCGCGGGGCTTTCAGCCGGTGGCGCGGTCGCGTCAGCCGGGGCTTCCACCGGCGTCACGGAGCGGTCCGTATTCCCCGGGCCGTTGGCCGCCGGGCGGCGTGCAGGTGGTGCCGCCGGCCGATTCGTGCCCGACGGCGCTGGTGGCCTCGCGGTGGGTGCAGCGGCCGCGGGCGTCGCGGCAGGCGGCGTTGACGCATCGGGCAGCGCGGGTCCGGGCGGCGGCAGCGGGTTTTGCCGCGTCGGGACCGATGGCGGCGGGATGATGCCGTCGGGCGGCCCGGCGGCCCGCCCCGGGCTGGGGCTGGGCGTCGGCGCAGGGGTGACCACGGTCGGTGTCGCCTGCGCTGTCACGCCATGACCGCCCATTGCCAACAGCAGCGGCAGCGCGACCAGAACGGGGCGCAGGATCGCACGGCCGTGCCATGGCATGGAATGCGGCGTCGAGTGCGGCGGGGAGGAGCGCAAAAGGGGCGTGTTCGACCGGTTCAAAATTGTCTTCGCCTAGATGGACAGGGGGGTGGCGGACAGCGCGGCGCGGTTGCACCGTGACAGCCGCCCTGCCAAAAGCTAAAGCGCGGCCATGGTCAAGCCCTCTTCGCCCGGTTCATCGCCCCGTTTCCTCGGTCAATCGACGCCGTTGCCGCAAAGCCCGGCTGACGCAAGCCTCGATTATGTGACGAATCCGCGTGGTGGCGAACTCTATCTCGTGCGCTTTGCCGCGCCCGAATTTACGTCGCTCTGCCCGGTGACGGGCCAGCCCGACTTTGCCCATCTGGTCATCGATTATGCGCCCGATGCGACCATCGTCGAGTCGAAATCGCTCAAACTATTCCTCGGCAGTTTCCGCAATCATGCTGCCTTTCATGAGGATTGCACGGTCGGCATCGGCCGCCGCCTGTTTGACGAGATGGCACCGCGCTGGCTGCGCATCGGCGGCTATTGGTATCCGCGCGGCGGTATCCCCATCGACATATTCTGGCAATCGGGCCCGCCGCCGGCGGGGCTGTGGCTCCCCGACCAAGGCGTCGCGCCCTATCGCGGGCGCGGCTGAGCGGCGTTTTTTTGCACTGCAACAAAACTGTCGTTGCCGCATCCCCCCGCCCTGCGCTATGACGACGGGATGACACAGGCGATTACCCATGACCACCGGCTGCGCGTGGCCGCCAGCGACATTGATTTCATGGGGCATGTCAACAACGCCAATTATCTGAACTGGGTGCAGGACGCGGTGCTCGCGCATTGGCGCAACATTGCCCCGCCCCAGGCCGTGGCGCAGCATTTGTGGGTCGCGTTGAAACATGAAATAACCTATCGCCGCCCCGCGTTCCTCGACGACGACGTGATCGCTACGGTCGTGCTGGAACGGGTGCAGGGCGCGCGCGCCTTTTACCAGACGATCATCAAACGCGGCGAGGATGTGCTGGCCGAAGTCCAGTCAAGCTGGTGCAGCGTTTCGTCAGAAACATTGCGGCCGATGCGGTTGGCGCAGGATGTGATTGCCCGTTTCTTTGGCGAAACCTCTACCGCCCGCGAATGAAGGCGCGGATGTCGCGTGACAGGGCGGCCCGGTCCGGGTCGTGAATATACATCATGTGGCCGCTATCATAATAACGGAACTGGATGCGCCCATCATTGGGAAAGCCGCTGCGGTTCAAGGCGTATTCGGCGGCGAAAAATGGTGTGGCAAAGTCATACCATCCCTGGCCGACAAAGACACGCAGGCTGCTGTTTTCGCGTAACGCCGTGCTGATGAACGGCGCGACATTCAAATAGGCGTCGCTGTCGCGACCCGCATTAAGCCGCCAGTCCCAGTTGCGCACGCCGCCGATCGTCACATAGGACCGGTCGGTCTGGTAACCCAGCGTCTGACGGACATGCGCGTTGATCGCGGCGGTATAGCCCGCGTCGATGCCGTAAAAGCTGGGGTCATTGTCGGGCGTTTCGCCGGCGCGGTCCGCATCGACGCCGGTATAGCGGGCATCGAGCCGCCCGACGGTCAGGCCGCGGTCGCGCAACAATTCCTTGTAAAATCGGGCGGGCGTGACGCGCAGGTCGGCACGGTCGAGGAAGCTTTCGGAAAGCCCGGTAAAGCGGGCGAGGTCGCGGCGAATGGCGGCATGCTGGTCGGCGGGCAGGGCGTTACCCTGCATCAAGGCGGGCAGATAGGTGGCCATCGCCCATGCCCTCGCCTCTGCCGCCATGCCTGCCGCGCCGCCGGTGTGGCTCGCCTTGCCATGGTAGAGCGCGGTGACCGCCATCGACGGCAGGTTGAGCGCATAGCCGACCTCATTGCCCGGCGTATCGGCACCCGCGCCAAAGTCGAGCACGGTGGAAATGAGGATGATGCCGTTCAGCGCGACATCATTGTAACTGCCCTCCAACTCCCTCAGCACGGCGGCGGTGCGGGTCGTGCCATAGCTTTCACCGCCCAGATATTTGGGGGCGTTCCAGCGGCCATGTTCGTTGAGCCACAGGCGGATGAACTGCGCGACGGACCGCGCATCCTGCGTCAGCCCCCAAAATTCGGACGCCTCGGTGCCGGGCAGCGCATAGGAAAATCCCGTCCCGACCGGGTCGATGAAAACCAGATCGGTGACGTCGAGCAGGCTGTCCGCGTTGGCGAGCAGAGGATAAGGTGGTCCGCCATCGTCGCGCGCATCGCTGGGTATGGCGACCCGCACG
>CAZAWL010000054.1:0-10416 GCA_964488705.1 uncultured Sphingopyxis sp. | reverse complement strand
GAGCAGGCCGTTTTCAAACGATTCCTCGATACCGCTGGAAGGCGCGCGCATTACGCCGGGAAGCAGCCGAAGGCAAGCATCAAGCAGCATCAGCGCGCCCATCTCCCCGCCTGACAGGATGATGTCGCCCATGCTGACCTGTTCGATCTGCGGGCGGCCATCGAACAGGCGCTCGTCAAACCCTTCAAAACGACCGCACAGGATGATGGCACCGGGGCCGTTTGCCAGCTCGCGGATGCGCGGCTGGGTGATTGGCTTGCCACGCGGCGTCATCGCGATGACGGACAATTGCGGTGATTTTTCAAGGACATGATCCACCGCTGCCGCCATGACGTCAACGCGCAGCACCATGCCCGCACCACCGCCCGCCGGCGTATCATCCACCGTCCGGTGCTTGTCCGTCGCAAAATCGCGGATGTTGGTCGCGGTACAGGACCACAGTCCCTCGGTCAGCGCGCGGCCGGCCAGGCTGTGGCCCAGCGGCCCGGGAAACATCTCCGGGTAGAGCGTGAGGATGTGCGCGGCAAAGGTCATGCCGCAAAAGCTTCGTCGACCGTAACGCCGGATCCATTCCACTCAGGAACCGCCTGCGCCGTCATCGGCACCATGAACCGTTTGCCGGGCTTGCCGTCCTCTGACGGCCTCTCGATTTCGAGGATGTCGCCTGCGCCGAAATTTTCGACCAGCACGACAGTCCCCAACGCCTCGCCGCTGGTCGAAATGGCAGGCAGGCCGATCAGGTCATGATGATAATATTCGCCCTCGCCGAGCGGCGGAAGCGAGCTGCGCGGCACCGTCAACTCGGTTCCGCGCGCGCGTTCGGCCGCAGTGCGGTCGGCAATTTCGGCAAAGCGGCCAATCGCGCCGCCCTTGACGGCTTTGATGCTGCCGAGCGTCAAACCGCCCTGGTTGAACACCCGATAGGCCTTGAGCGCGTCGATGCCTTCGCCGAACAATTTGAGCCGAACCTCACCGCCCAGCCCGTGCGCGCCGGTAATCACCGCGAGCACGACCGGGCGGTCAGGGTCGGTCATGGCAGAGATCAGCCCTCTGCCTTTTCTTCGCTGGCCGCTTCTTCGGCAGCCGGCGCTTCGACCGGACCACCTTCGGAAACTTCCTCAGCAATCGCTGTTGCGTCGGCGGCAGTCGCACCGGCGGGCACATCGTCGGCGACGGCTTCGGCGACGGCTTCGGCGGTTTCCTCGCTCTTCACCGAACCGGTCGCGTCGCTCTCAGCGGCATCGGCACCCACAGGTTCCTCAGCAGCCGGCACGTCTTCAGCAACGGCTTCTTCGGCAACAACCGCTTCTTCGACCGGTGCGGCGGCAGCTTCGGCAGCCTCGGCGGCCTTGGCGGCGCGGTCTTCGGCACGGTCCTTGGCCTTCTGGCCCGGCTCAGCCTTTTGCGGGTTGTTGCGTGCGGCGCGCTCCTTCACCCCGGCTGCGTCGAGGAAACGGGCGACGCGGTCCGACGGCTGGGCACCCACGGCGACCCAGTGCTTGGCGCGTTCGACGTCGAGTTTGACGCGATCGGGATTATCCTTGGCCAGCAGCGGGTTATAGCTGCCGATCCGTTCGATAAAGCGGCCATCGCGCGGGCTGCGCGCGTCGGCGACGACGATCTTGTAATAAGGGCGCTTTTTCGAGCCACCGCGCGAAAGGCGAATTGAAACGGCCATGATAATTCCTTTGTCTGATCTCTATGTTGTAACAAATATGGATGGTATTTAATTGATTTAAAGCATTATTTTTTATTCAAAAGATTTTGCAGATCCGGCGGCAGTCCGCCGCCACCGCCGCCCATCAGGCCGCCAAGGCCGCCACCGCGCCCGAACATCGCGCCCAACCCCTTTAACCCGCCCATCTTGCGCAGGCGCTTCATCGCGCCTTCCATTTCCTGGTGCATTTTGAGCAGCTTGTTGACGTCCTGCACGGTCGTGCCCGACCCTTTGGCGATACGGATCTTGCGCTTGGCGTTGATGATGGCCGGGCGTTCACGTTCCTTGCCGGTCATCGACGTGATGATGGCGTCCATGCGCAGCAATATGCGGTCGTCCATCGCGCCCTGGGCCATCGCCGCCTGCGCTTTTTTGAGGCCGGGTATCATTCCGGCGATCGCGCCGAGGCCGCCCATCCGCCGCATTTGCGACAATTGCGCGCGCAGGTCGTTGAGGTCGAACTGGCCCTTGGAAACCCGCGCGGCCATGCGCTCGGCTTCATCCTGCTGAATGGCTTCGGCGGCCCGTTCGACGAGGCTGACAACGTCGCCCATGCCCAGAATGCGCTGCGCCACCCGTTCGGGGTGGAACGGTTCGATCGCGTCCAGTTTTTCGCCGGTGCCGGCAAATTTGATGGGCTTGCCGGTGACGGCGCGCATCGACAACGCCGCACCCCCACGCGCATCACCGTCCATCCGGGTCAGAACGACGCCGGTCAGCGGCACATCATCGGAAAAACGCTGGGCAACCTGGACCGCATCCTGCCCGGTCAATGCGTCGACCACCAACAGCGTTTCGGTCGGCGTAGCAATGCCCGCAACTGCGCGCATTTCGTCCATCAGCTGCTGGTCGACATGCAGCCGGCCGGCCGTGTCGAGCATCAACACGTCAAATCCCTGCAACCGTGCTGCCTGCAGCGCGCGCGTGACGATTTCCGTCGGTTGTTGCCCGGGGACGATCGGCAGTGTCGCAACGCCCGTCTGCGTGCCCAGCACCGCCAACTGTTCCTGCGCGGCGGGCCGGTTGACGTCGAGCGACGCCATCAACACCTTTTTGCGGTCCTTGTCGGTCAACCGCTTGGCGATCTTGGCCGTCGTTGTGGTTTTGCCCGACCCCTGCAGCCCGACCATCATCACGACGGCTGGCGGCACCACGTCGAGCATCAATTCTGCGGTCGTCGCGCCCAGCATTTCGGTCAGCGCATCAGAAACGATCTTAACGACCTGCTGCCCCGGCGTGATCGATTTCAGGACATTTTGACCAATCGCCAGCTCGGTGACCTGATCGATAAAGCTGCGCACCACCGGCAGCGCAACATCAGCCTCGAGCAAGGCCACGCGCACTTCGCGCATCGCTTCGCGTACGTCATTTTCGTTGAGCGCGCCGCGCCCGCGCAGGCGGGCAAAGACATCGCCGAGCCTGTTGCTCAAGCTGTCAAACATGACATCTCCGCTCCTTACCCGCAGACCCTGCCTGCCGCTGCAAAACGCCAAAAACGCCGGCGGGCGAAACATCGCCGGCCAGCGTGGCACGAAACCGGATGCACAGGCCGCTGACGGCGCTGTGAAACCAGTGGCCACGCCCCTAGGCGAAGTCGGCCCTGATGACAAGCGCAGATTTGGCGCGGTGCGGCCGGCTCTGCGGCAACAGGGCCGCTCCCACGCGTCCCGCCGCGTTAACAGGGTCTATAGATTTTCGTCCTATTACCCAATGATTGGACCTGACCGAAACGATGTTGCAACAGCCGCCTTCTGCGCACCAGCCCTCTGCCGCCCTGCGGCCGGACATGCTGCTCGTCGGCATCACGCTGGCCGCCGCGCTGCTGCTCGTCGGCACCGGCGCCAACTGGCTGACGGTGGTCAACGGGCTCGCCCTTATGGTCGGCCAATCGCGGGCGGCCACCACTGCCACGCTGGTGCTCAACATCGCTCTTATCCTGTTCGGTTGGCGCCGGCTGCGCGACCTGCGCGAAGAGGTTCAGTTGCGCGCAGCCGCCGAAGCAAGGGCATGGGACCTCGCCTATCGCGACTCGCTGACCGGGTTTCGCAACCGCCTCGCCCTCGCGAGCGAAGGTGAAACGATGCTCGCAAAATGGCGGGCCGACGGCCTGACCCCATCGGCGCTCGTCATCGATATGGACGGGTTCAAGAGCATCAATGATCTGTTCGGCCACGCGGTCGGTGATCAGGTACTCATCGAAACAGCGGCGCGTATGCGCGAATGCTGCCCCGATACGGCGATCCTGGCGCGGACCGGCGGCGATGAATTTGTCATCCTGTTGCCGATCAGCCGGTTGAGCCCGGAGATGGACGATCTGGGCCATATGTTGATCACCGCTCTGTCACAGCCGATTGCACTAGCGGGACAACAAATTGCCACCAGCTCGTCGGTCGGTGCCGCTTGCACCGACGATGCCGACATCAATCTGGAAGTTCTGGTGAAACAGGCTGATACGGCGATGTATCGCGCCAAAAGGCTCGGCCGATGCCGGTTTGAACGCTTTGACGACCGGATGGGCGCAGCCATGATCCGCCGCACCATCATCGAACGCGAGCTGCGTCGTGCCCTCAACCGCGATGAACTCTACCCGGTCTATCAACCGGTCGTTGATCTCTCCACCGGGCGACCGGTCAGTTTTGAGATGTTGGCGCGGTGGACGTCGCCTGTTCTGGGCGAGGTAACACCCGACGAGTTCATCGATGTCGCGGAAACCGCCGGGCTGATCGGCCTGCTGTCGGACCGGCTCTATCGCCACGCGATGACCGACGCGCTGCATTGGCCGAGCGATGTGGCGTTGGCGTTGAACGTTTCCCCCATTCAGCTGCGCGACCCCTGGTTCGCACAAAAACTGCTGAAAATCGCCGCCGAAACGGGGTTCGCTACGCAGCGGCTGATTATCGAGCTGACCGAAAGCGCAATCGTCGAGAATATCGAGCTGACGCGGCTCCTGTTCGAAAGTCTGCGCAATCAGGGCATCCGCATTGCGCTGGACGATTTCGGCACCGGTTATTCGTCGGTGGCGAGCCTGCGCGACCTGCCGTTCGACAGCATCAAGCTCGACCGCGATTATGTTGCGCGCATCCATGATGAAAGCAACGGCGCATCGGTGGCCAAGGCGGTGCTGATGCTCGGCCAATCGCTGGGTCTGCCCGTCATTGCCGAGGGGATTGAAACGAGCGCGGTCGCCGAACAATTGACCAACATGGAATGCAAACTGGGTCAGGGCCACCTGTTCAGCGAGGCTGTGAGCCAGCAGGAGTTGCTGCGCAGTTTTGAGGACCAGTCGGCCCAGAATCCCGCACAACGCAACGCAGGGTAGGCGCGCCCGCCACCGCCAGGGTGGTGGACAGCGCAACACCGCCCCCCTACATGCCGCGCCATGCGGTTCGACTTCATCAAGATGCACGGCCTCGGCAACGACTTTGTCATTATCGACGCGCGCGCCGCCGGCGTACCGATCGACGCGTCACTCGCCGCGGCCATCGCAGCGCGTTCGACCGGCATTGGCTGTGACCAGCTGATCCTGCTGAGCGCATCCGACATTGCCGACATCCGCATGGACATTTGGAATGCGGACGGCAGCCGCGCCGAAGCGTGCGGCAATGCTACGCGCTGCGTCGGCAGCCTGCTGGGCGGAGATGTGACAATCGATAGTGACGGCGGCCTCCTTACCACGTCGCAACGGGGCAGCATGATCGGCGTGACCATGCCGCCACCCCGCTTTGCGTCGGCGGACATCCCCCTCGCCTATGCCATGGATACGCTGGCCCTGCCCGTGGCATGGGATGAGCTGTCCAACCCCGCCGCCGTCAATGTCGGCAATCCCCATCTGGTCTTTTTCGTGGATGATTGCTACGCCGTCGACCTCGCACGGCTCGGCCCGATCATTGAACAGGATCCGCTGTTCCCCGAACGGATCAACGTCAATGTTGCAACGATCACCAGCGGCACCGCCATCCGCCTGCGCGTGTGGGAACGCGGCGCCGGCCTGACGCGCGCTTGCGGCACCGGGGCCGTGGCAACGGCTGTGGCCGGCTTGCGCGCCCGGCGCGTGACAGCACCGGTCACCGTCAGCCTGCCCGGCGGCGACATCATGGTCGACTGGGCCGGTTCCGGACAGGTCAGCATGGTCGGGGCCGCGCAAGAAGTGTTCCGGGGCACCGCAGATCTGGCCGATTTCCGTTGAGCAGCAGCGACGTCATCAACCTCGGCTGCCGACTGAACATTGCCGAAGGCGAACGCATCAGCGACCTGTTGCAGGCGATAGACCCGCAACATCGACCGGTCGTGATCAACAGCTGCGGCGTCACGGCAGAGGCGGTCCGCACCAGCCGCGCCAGCGTGCGGCGCGCGCACCGCGACAACCCGGATCGCCCGGTGATGGTGACCGGCTGTGCCGCGCAGATCGAACCCGCCATGTTTGCGACGATGCCCGGCGTCGCCCGCGTCATCGGCAATGGCGAAAAATTCGCGCCCGAACATTACCGGCCGGATGCAGAGCCGACGGCGTCGCACATCCGCGTCGGTGACATCATGGCGCTGGTCAGGACCGCGCCACAGATGCTGCCTGCATTTGACCAGCATGCCCGCGCCTTCCTCGACGTGCAGAATGGCTGTGACCACCGCTGTACCTTTTGCATCATCCCCTATGGCCGCGGCCCGTCCCGATCGGTCCCCATCGACCATATTGTCGACGCGGCAACCGCCGCCGTCGCACGCGGCCAGCAAGAGGTCATACTGACTGGCGTCGACCTCACCAGCTATGGGCAAGACCAACCGGAACTACCGACGCTCGCCGACCTGTGCGCCGCGCTCCTGTCCCGCGTGACGGGGTTGCAGCGGATCCGGCTGGGTTCGATCGACGTTGCGGAAATCGATGACGCGTTGTTCGCGCTGTTGACCGGCGAACCGCGGATGATGCCGCACGTCCACCTGTCGCTCCAGTCGGGCGACGACCTTATCCTCAAGCGGATGAAGCGTCGTCACCGCCGCGCCGATGCCGTGCGGATGGTGGCGCGCCTGAAAGCCGCGCGGCCGGACATCGCGATCGGGGCGGACCTGATCGCCGGCTTTCCGACCGAAGATGCCGACGCCGCGCTGAACAGCCAGCGTCTGATCGCCGACTGCGACATCGTCTTTGCCCACATTTTCCCCTACAGCCCGCGTGACGGCACGCCGGCATCCCGGATGCCGCAATTGCCGCGGGCAGAGGTAAAACAACGCGCGGCGGCGTTGCGTGACGTGGCGCGCCACCACCAGCATCGCTGGCTGAGCCGCCTCGTCGGGACGCCGCAGCGGCTATTGGTCGAACGTGACGGGATGACGGGGCATATTGACAGCTTTGCCCGCATGCGATTGGACAGTCCGGCCCCGCCCGGCGCGGTGGCAGGCGTATGGGTGACCGGCGCCGTCGATGGCATCTTGACCGGAAGGGTTATGACATGACCGACGAAGGCGGGGCGACACCCCCACCGTCGTGGAACGAACGGCTGTTCAGCGGCTTTCGCCGTACGTCCGAGCGACTGACCGGCAACATCGCCGGGCTGTTGCGCGGCGGCACCCCCGACGCCGCGACACTCGACATGGTGGAGGATGCGTTGATCGTGTCCGACCTTGGCCCCGACATGGCCGCGCGGATCCGCGACCGGCTGTCCAGGGAAAAACTGGACGCAGCCGACCCGGAATCAAGCCTGCGCGCCATGATTACGGCCGAAATTGCCAAAACGCTCGCCCCGGTTGCACAGCCGCTCGAAATCACCGCCTTTCCAAGGCCGCATGTGATTTTGGTCGTCGGCGTCAATGGTTCGGGCAAGACCACCACCATAGCCAAGCTGGCGCACCTGTTCGTCGAGCAGGATTATGCCGTCATGCTCGCGGCGGGGGATACATTTCGGGCCGCAGCCATCGGCCAGCTCAAAATATGGGCCGATCGCATCGGCGTGCCGCTGGTCAGCGGGCCGGAGGGCGGCGATGCGGCGGGGCTGGTCCACGACGCGGTGAAACAGGCGACCGCCGTCGGGACGGACGTGCTGATCGTCGACACCGCCGGGCGGCTGCATAACAAACGCGAACTGATGGACGAGCTGGCCAAGATCAAGCGCGTGCTGGGAAAGCTCAACCCTGCGGCGCCGCACGACATCGTCCTCGTCCTCGACGCGACGACCGGTCAAAATGCGCTAAGCCAGATTGCGACATTTCGCGAATTGTCCGACGTCACCGGGCTCGTCATGACCAAATTGGACGGGACGGCGCGCGGCGGCGTTTTGGTAGCGGCGGCCGAACAGTTCGGTCTGCCCGTTCACGCCATTGGCGTGGGTGAAAAACTGGACGACCTGCGCCCGTTTGACGCGCAACAATTGGCACAGGCAATTGCGGGACGCATGCAATGACCGAACAAGAGGTGCCGTCGCAGCCGGCCGAAAACACTGCTGTCACGCCCAAGCCACAGCATGGCGGCTGGTTGCCCTTTGCCATCGATTTCGGTCCGCTGCTGCTGTTTTTTGCGACGTTTCAACTGACCAAGGGTGACGGCGCCTTTGGCGCGACCGCCGGGGCGGTCAAGGCGACTGGTGCGTTCATGGCGGCCATTCTGGTCGCGCTGTTCGTATCGCAATGGAAACTGAAACGCATCTCGCCGATGTTGTGGATGTCGGCCCTGCTCGTCATCGGCTTTGGTGCGCTGACGGTCTATTTCCACGACGAACGGTTCATCCAGATCAAGCCGACCATCATCTATGCCGGCTTTGCGTTGTTGCTCCTGGGCGGTTGGCTGCGCGGCAAGCCGCTGATCAAATATTTGCTACAGGCGGTGTTCGAGGGCTTGAGCGAAGAAGGCTGGCTCAAACTTTCGCGCAACTGGGGCCTGTTCTTTCTGGTCATGGCGCTACTCAACGAAGCGATGCGCGCCACGCTCGGCTTTGACGCATGGCTGACCGCCAAAGTTTGGGGTGTGACCGCCCTGTCGGTGCTGTTCACCGTGGCGCAGATGCCGCTGTTGCTGCGCCACGGCCTGCAGCTGGGGGATGGAGTCGAGGACCGGCCGTGACGCCGCGGCGCACCGTGGCATCATCGGGCTGGCCCCGCGCATAGCGTTCAGCCCGGCTGGTCGGCGCGGCTCACCCCCGCCCCGTCGAGATTGTGTGCCACAAAATCCCAGTCGATGGCACGGTCCAGCAATGCCGACACATAGGCGGGGCGGGCGTTGCGATAATCCACATAATAGGCGTGTTCCCACACATCGATGGTCAGTAACGGTGTCATGCCGTGGACGACGGGCGTGTCGGCGTCATGCAATGATGTGATTTCGAGCTTGTCCCCGTTCAGGATCAGCCACGCCCAGCCGCTGGCAAAATGGCCGACCGCTTCGCGGTGAAGCGCCTCGACTAGCTGGCCTGTCGAACCAAAGGCCGCGTCAATCATCGTCGCCAGCTTGCCTGACGGCTGCCGCTTTTCGGGTGTCAGGCATTGCCAGTAGAAACTGTGGTTCCAGATTTGCGCACTGTTGTTGAACAGGCCGCGATTGCCGTTGGACTGCGCGGCGGCGATGACCTCGCTCAGGCTCGCGCCCGACAGATCGGGCAATTGTGCGACCAGCTCGTTGGTCTTTGTAACATAGGCCTGGTGATGCTTGCCGTGATGATAGGCGAATGTTTCAGCCGACAGGATGTCGCCAAAACCGGCAGGGTCATAGGGCAGATCGGGGAGAGTGAAGGCCAAAGCTCGTATCCTTTGTTATGGGGTTCGGGGGAACCGTAAAGATCAGCACGATGGCGCCATCATGCAAGGGCCGGCCGGGGTGGACCGCCGCGCAGATACGGCGAACCGCCGCCGCGCTTGCCCGCCTCGCGGGGCAGTGGCATAAGCCGCGCCACAGCGTGCGGCCATGCACTCATGGCGGGGGCGCGTCTGCAATGACAATAAGGGGAAGGTCATGAGCAAATTTTTCGGCAATCTTCATGCGGTGCTGGCGGTCGGGCTGATCGCGGCAATCGCGTTGATCTGGTGCGTCGGACCAAATGGCGAAATGGTGGCCAGCATCATGCGCTGGCTGCACCTGTTCTTTGGCGTGGTGTGGATCGGGCTGCTCTATTATTTCAATTTCGTGCAGATTCCGACGATGCCGACCATTCCGGCAGAGCTGAAACCCGGCGTCGGCAAATATATCGCACCCAAGGCACTGTTCTTTTTTCGCTGGGGCGCCGCCTTTACGGTACTGACCGGCCTCGCCATCGCCTTTCATGCCGGCTACGCGCATCAGGCGTTCAGCCTGACCGACCCCAATTACCGCCTGATCGGTATTGGCATGTGGATCGCACTGATCATGGCGTTCAACGTCTGGTTCATCATCTGGCCGGCGCAAAAACGCGTCCTGGGCTTGGTGGAAGCGGACGATGCAACCAAGGCTGCAGCCGCGACCCGTGCGATGATTTTCTCTCGCACCAACACGCTGCTGTCGCTGCCCATGTTCTATGCGATGATCAGCGCCAATCACGGCTGATCGCACGGACATTGCAAGCATTGTGGATGGGGCCCCGTTGCGGGCCCCATTTGCATATTAGAGCCTGATCGTCTTTGTCCGAAGCGCTCTGCGCTTCTTACAAAGACGTCAATCATGGCCTAGGCAGAAATATCGTGCTTTTTCAACGCGTGCCGTAACTGGTCATAGGTCAGGCCCAGCGCGGTCGCGGTCGCCCGCTGGT
>CAZAWL010000053.1:0-10507 GCA_964488705.1 uncultured Sphingopyxis sp. | reverse complement strand
CTGCATCACCTTGGGGTGAACGGGGGCCGCATTGTCAGAGAAAAAACGCATGTTTTGCGCAAGAAAGGAAATGCGCACCGGCGTCAAGCGGTTAGCGTGGCGGCGCGCGTAATCGGGCCTGTGTGTGGGCGGTAAGGTGGGGATTTTTTGGCTCACACGAAGACACAAAGGCACAAAGGGAAGTGAATAAGAGCGAAGTACCTCTCAAAACCGTCACCCTCCTACTGACCGACAGGTTATTGTAGTGGCTACGCCTTCTTTCCTTATCCTTTGTGCTTTTGTGTCTTTGTGTGAGACTAATCGGGCGCAGCGTTGTGGGGCGAAACTTTCTCTAAATTCCTAAGCTCCCTCAACAGCACCGTCACCCTGAACTCGTTTCAGGGTCTATTCCTCAGCCCATTCCCGCACCCTTAGTGACAAGCCAATCTGTGACGCACGGTTGCGTTTTGTTTCGCGCAATGGGTGCCGCTGCGCGATGGACCCTGAACCGAGTTCAGGGTGACGAAGAAATACAGGCATCGGCATTGTTTAATCTGACAACTTTCAACAAAGCGATTTTTGACGATCTCGCCACCCCGCAAGCTCTGACGGAGCTGGAGTACGCAGTGGTTGCGAAACAAACGACTGATGTCGCAAAACTAAAGGCAATCGCGGCAATGGACGCCGTCCTCGGCCTCAACCTGCTCACGCTCACCCGCCAGGACCTACGCATCCGCCCCAAGGCCGCCGTCATCACCGAAGCGGAAATCGAAGCGGCATTGGAAGACCGCAAGGCCGCGCGTGCCGCAAAGGATTTTGCCACATCAGACCGCATCCGCGACGATCTGATCGCCGAGGGTGTCGAGGTGATGGACGGCGACCCGCTCGGCTGGGACTGGCGGCTGGATATATGAAACTGTGGCGCCTTACCCGTGCGCCCTTTGTGGCGCTGGACGGGGCGGGGGCCGAGCGGCATGGCGGGCGCTATTCGCCGCCGGGCGTTCCTGTCGTGCCGCTGGCGAGTGAGGCTGGCCTCGCGGTCCTCATCGCCATGCGCTATTGGCCCGCCGACCCTGCCGACCGCGCCGACGATTATGTGCTGGGCTGGACCCAGGTGGACGCCTTGCCCGAACGCGTGCCCGACCCCGACGAGGAAACCGTCCGCGCCTATGTGACGCAGTGGCTGGCGGAGGCGCGGTCGTTGCTGGCCGCTGTCCGGTCGCGGGTGCTTCCGGAAGCGGATGTTGTCCTCCTCAACCCGCGTCACCCGGACGCGGCAGATGTCGCGCCGCTGACTTGCCGCCCGTTCGATTTCGCGCAATGTTTGCACACCCCGCCAATGTTGGCGCGGTTTGAAGGACGCCCATGACCATATTCGTCGCCTCCGGCCTCGTCCGCCCGCTCATCGAACCGCATCTGCCCGACTGGGTCTTGCCGCACTGGTTCATGTCGAGGGAGGAGGCGCTGGCACTCGCGCCGCTGGCCGACATTGGCTGGTTCGACATGTATGACAAGGCGGAAATGGCCGCGGCCATCACCGCCGCGACCAATATGAAATGGCTGAACTCCATCTATGCGGGGGTCGATGGCATGCCGCTCGACCTGCTGCGCGATCGGGGCACCGTCGTGACCAATGGTGCGGGGATCAACGCCATCACCATCGCCGAATATGTCGTCATGGGCATGTTGACGGTGGCCAAGGGCTATCGCGAGGTGGTGCGTGCGCAGGACCGCCACGACTGGTTGATGGATTCGCCGGGAAAGGTCGAGCTGTTCGGCAGCAAGGCCTTGCTGCTGGGCTATGGCGCTATCGGCAAATTGATCGAGGAACGGCTCAAGGGCTTTGGCGTCGATGTCAGCATCGTGCGCCGGTCACCCGGACCCAATATACTGACCCCCGATCAATGGCGACACCGGCTCGGCGAATTTGACTGGGTCATCCTCGCCGTCCCCGCGACGCCCGAAACCGACCGCATGATCGGCGCTGAGGAACTGGCGGCGATGAAGGATAGCGCGGTGCTCATCAACATTGCGCGCGGCAGTGTTGTCGACCAGCCGGCATTGGTTGCGGCGCTGCAGAGCCGATCGATCGCCGCAGCCTTTCTCGACGTGACGACGCCGGAGCCACTGCCCGCCGGCGACCCGCTCTGGTCGCTCGATAACGCTCATATCACCATGCACCTGTCGGGCCGTGCGCAGGACAAGATGTTTGCCCGCGCGGCGCAGCGGTTCCTTACCAATCTGGCGCGCTGGCATGCGGGGGAGCCGGTCGAACCACAGGTCGACCTGACGCTGGGATATTGACGATGGCCGACGACGATTATGTCTATGACGAGGATAGCGGCGAGTGGATCCCCGCCGATGAAGCAAGGGCGCGGGCCGCGGCGGCCAATGCCGGGCCGGAGGTGCGCGACGCGGTCGGCAATGTGCTGGCCGATGGCGATCAGGTGACGCTGATAAAGGATCTCGACGTCAAGGGTGCTGGCCAGACGCTCAAGCGCGGAACGTTGATCAAGTCCATCCGCCTGACTGGTGATCCGCAGGAAATCGATTGCCGTTTTGACGGCATCAAGGGGCTGGTGCTGCGCGCAGAGTTTGTCCGCAAACGTTAGGCCATGATCGTCTTGGGTTGAATCGACCCAAGACGTGAATCTGGCCCTAGCACGCCATCAGCGCGCCATCAGCGCGGCATTGCCACCGGCGGCAGTAATGTCGGTGCTGATCGTCTTTTCCTCGGCAAAGCGCAGCAGATAATGCGGCCCGCCCGCCTTTGGCCCAGTGCCTGACAGGCCGCGGCCGCCAAAGGGCTGGACGCCGACGACCGCGCCAATCTGGTTCCGGTTGACATAGATGTTGCCGACCCGCGCCCGCGCCGCGACATGCGCTGCCACCGCATCGATGCGGCTGTGCACACCCAAGGTCAGGCCATAGCCGGACGCGTTGATCGCGGCGATAACATCATCGAGCGCGTCGCCGTCATAGCCGACGACATGCAGCACGGGGCCGAAAATTTCGCGGTTCAAATCGGTTATGGCGCCCAGCCGGATCAGCGTCGGCGTAACGAAATGCCCGGCCGCTGATGGCGCCGGCGGGGCCTGCGCGATGACCCGGCCGGCCGCGCGATGCCCCTCGATATAGGTGGCGATGGCATCGGCGGCCTCGGCATCGATGATCGGCCCGACATCGGTGGCGAGGTCCGCAGGGTCACCGACCGCCAGTTCGGTCATCGCCCCCGCGACCATCTCCACCATCGGCGTCAACACGTCATTCTGCACGATCAGCAGTCGCAGCGCCGAACAGCGTTGGCCCGCACTTTGAAAGGCGGATGCGACGGCGTCGCGCGCCACCTGTTCGGGCAGCGCGGTCGAATCGACGATCATCGCGTTGATGCCGCCGGTTTCGGCGACAAGTGCGGCAATCTGGCCGTCGCGGCCCGCCAGCGTGCGGTTGATGATCTTTGCCACTTCGGTCGACCCGGTAAACACGACACCGGCAATGCCGGGGTGGCTGGTCATCGCGGCGCCGACAGTTTCGCCGTCGCCCGGCAGAAAGTGCAACACTTCGGGCGGGACACCGGCGCGGTGCAGCAATTCGACCATGGCAGCGGCGATCAACGGCGTCTGTTCGGCCGGTTTTGCCAGCACCGCATTGCCGGCCATCAGCACGGCGGCGACTTGCCCGACAAAGATGGCGAGCGGGAAATTCCAAGGGCTGATGCAGGCGAAGACGCCCTTGCCCTCCAGAATCAGTTCGTTGCGTTCCCCGGTCGGCCCGGGCAGCACGCTCGACGATGTAAAATGCCGTCGCCCCTCGACCGCATAATAGCGCAGAAAATCGACCGCCTCGCGGACCTCCGCGATGGCGTCGACCAACGTCTTGCCCGCCTCATCCATGGCGAGGGCGAGGAACCGCGCCTCATCCGCCTCGAGCAGGTCCGCCGCGCGCTCCAAGCGTTCGGCACGGAACGCGCCACCCGCCAGGCTCCAGTCGCCCTGCGCTGCCAGCGCGCTCGCCATGGCGACATCGACCATCGCAGCATCGGCCAGTTCGACGGTGCCGATGGGGCCCCCGGTTGCCGGGTTGGTCACGGGCAGGCTGGTGCCGTGGCGCAGCGCGCCGGCCACTATCGGCGCGGCATGACGCGGGGCAGAGCGCGCTGCCGCCATCGCCGCCATCAGCGCCTCCGGCACGCCCGGCTCGCCAAGGTCGTGGCCGCGGCTGTTGCGCCGGTCGGGCAGATACAGCTCGGCACCGGTGGCAATCGCCGGTTGCAGCGCCCCCGGCCCCGCCGCCCGCGGGTCGACCGCCAAGTCCTCCACCGTCACATTGGGGTCGGCAAATTGGTGCACAAAGCTCGAGTTCGCGCCATTTTCGAGCAGGCGCCGGACGAGATAGGCGAGCAGGTCGCGATGCGTGCCGACGGGGGCGTAAACGCGCACTTTTCTGCGCTTGCCTGACGGCAACTGCGCCGCACCGGCCCGCACCCCCACCCGACCGCCCAAAGCATATCCAGATTGGGAGGCCGGGTGGGGGCGTGGGCCGGTGCCGTCCGCTGCTGGCCTGTCCAGCAGCCCCATCAACGCGTCATGCGCCCCTTCGCCCATGCCGTGCAGTCGCTGTAATTCATGATCGGCACCGTCGGCAAACAGCGCCGCGATATAGGCGATGGTCATCGCATTGTGGGTAGCAAAGGCGGGATAAATGCAGTCGGCATGGGCGTGGAGCAACTGGGCACAGCGCATATAGTTGATGTCGGTGTGCAGTTTTTGCGTGAAGAGCGGGAAATCGGACAGGCCCATTGTCTGTGCCCGTTTGATTTCGCTGTCCCAATAGGCCCCTTTGACGAGGCGCATGGCGATGCGCACGCCGCGTGCCCGTGCCAGCCGACCCAGCCATTCGATGACCGCGCCCGCCCGTTTCTGATAGGCCTGGACGACGATGCCCAGCCCGTCCCAGCCATCGGCGATGCCGGCGTCGATCAGTCCGGCGAAAATGTCGAGATGGGGTTCAAGCCGGTCGCTTTCCTCGGCGTCGATCATCAGTGCGACATTGGCGGCGCGGGCCGCCTGTGCCAGCCGTAGCACCACCGGCAGCAATTCGGTGCCGATACGGTCAGCCTTGAGATATTCGTAACGCGGGTGCAGCGCGCTCAACTTTATCGAGATGCCGTGCCCGGCATAGGGGTCGCCCGGTTTGGCGGATTTGCCGATCGCCGCAATCGCGTCGGCATAGCTTTGCGCATAGCGTTCGGCATCGGCGGCGGTGCGGGCGGCTTCGCCGAGCATGTCGAAAGAGGCCAGCTCGCCCGATTCCCGGTTGGCGCGCTTGATCGCGGCCGTAATGCTCTCCCCCATCACAAATTGCTGGCCGAGCAGCTTCATCGCGGCATAGGCGGCCTGGCGGATGACGGGTTCGCCCGACCGGCGGATCATGCGCTTGAGTATGCTCGCCGGGGCGTCGGTGCTGCCAATCTGGTCCAGCATCAGCGTCGCCGAACCCAGCGACAGGCCATAGGCGCTGAGGTCGACGAGCAGCGATGCGGAGTCGGTGTTGCTGTCGGTCCAGTGACGCCCGGCTATTTTGTCGCGGATCAGCGCGTTGGCGGTGTCGCTGTCGGGCACGCGCAGCAGCGCCTCTGCCAGGCACATCAACACCACGCCTTCCTCGGTCGAGAGGCGGTATTTATTCATCAGCGCGCCGACCAGCGTCGCGCGGTCGCCCTGCGCCTTGGCGCGGGTGATGATTTCTGTTCCCAACAGGCGCACCGACGCCACATCGGGCCCGGATGCCGCGAGCGCGGACAGATTGGCAGCGGTAATGGCTTCGGCGCTTTGGCGGTGGAGAGCGCGGATGGCGGTGCGCGGGTTGGCGCGGTGTGCGGCGGCGGTCATTGCGCGCCTTTAGCGATTATTCGGGTCGCAATCCATCATCGCGCGTCAAAGGAAATAACGCACGGCTATCAATGCCGCGACGAGGCTGGTGGTGGTCGCGCCCAGCACCGGCATCAGTGCACGCCACCCCATCTGGAGCAGCAAATCCATGCGGCTGCGCATCGCGGTCGCGGTGACGGCGAGCAGCAACAGCCCCTTGGAGACGGTCAGGCTCCATGCCGTCACTTCGGCGGGCACGCTGACAAAGCTGTTGGCGAGGACCATGGCCAGAAACGCGGTGATGAACCATGGCAGCGCCAGCCGCCGCCAGATGGGCAGCGACTGGCCGTCATCGCCGCTGCGCGCAAACACCAGCGCGACAATGGCCACCACCGGTGCCAGCAACGCGACGCGGGCCAGTTTGACGATGGTGGCATAGCTGCCTGCCTCGTTCGAATAGGCGTAGCCGCCGCCGATCGCCTGCGCCACGTCGTGGATCGACGCGCCGATCAGGAACCCCGCCTGCCGGTCGTCGAGCCCCACCGCGCCGGCGAGCAGCGGGTAAAAGGACATGGCGAGCGCCGATGCCATGGCGACACCAACCAGCGTCAGTGCAAATTGCGCCTGGCTGAGCCGGTCCTTGCCGATCACGCCATAAAGGGCGAGCGCTGCCGATGCCCCGCAAATGGCGGTGGCACCGCCTGCAAGCACGCCTGCCGATACACTTTGGCCAAACAGGCGCGCGCCCGCCATGCCACCGCCAAAGGCGAGCGCCATGATGATCAGCAGCGCGACAAAGGGGGCGACGCCGATCGCCCCGATCTGGGCCAGCGTCACCTGCGTGCCGAGCAACACGATACCGATGCGCAAAAAGGTGCGCGACGCATAATCAAGCCCGCGGTGGGTGCGCGGGTCGGTGGCGATGAAATTGAGCGCAAGACCAATCAACAGCCCCATGAGGATGATCGGCATGCCATAATGTTCGGACAACCATGCGGCCGCGATGCTGGCAATGGCGCAGATGGCGAGGCCGGGGAAAATCGGCTGTTTGGGGGCGGTGACGGTGAAATCCGGCCGCGTCTCCGCCAGCGCCAGCTCGCCATAGAGATCGCCGGCATATTGATAGGGGTCGTGCGCCGTCGCCATCCGTTATGCCCCTTCCCCCCTCATCGCGGGCGGTGCGGTCAAGCCCGCTTGCCGTCTGTCCCACGGTGTCATACACTTTGTCCCGATCGGCGGCGCGATGCAAGCGCCCGATGCGGTGCACAGGCTAGCCGCGGGCAAACCGACGGGCAATGGGAGGGCAGTGGTCGTGGATGGAATTGCACAGGATGGTGCGGCACGCGCACGCAGGATGCTCATCATCCTGTTGTTTGTCGGCACGCTCATCAACTATGTCGACCGCCAGGTCTTGTCGCTGCTGAAACCGACGATCGAGGCGGCCTATGGCTGGGGTGATGCGGAGTTTGCCCATTTTGCCAGCATGTCGCAACTCGCGGCGGCCGGTGCATTGATCTTTGTCGGCTGGCTGGTCGACCGCTTTGGCGTCAAGGTGGCCTATGGCGCGGCCGTAGCGGTGTGGAGCCTTGCGGGTATCGCGCACGCCTTTGCGGCGTCGGTGACCCAATTTGTCACGGCGCGGGTTGTGCTGGTTGCGGCGGAATCGATCAATACGCCGGCGGCGGTCAAATCGGCGTCGCAATTTCTGCCGATCAAGGAACGGTCGATGGCGCTGGGCATCGTCAACACCGCCCCCAATATCGGCAATATCGCGGCCCCGCTGATCGTCATCCCCTTCGCTGCCATTTATGGCTGGCAGGCGGCATTCATCGTGACCGGGTTGCTGGGCTTTGTGTGGCTTGCCTTTTGGATTGCCGGCACGCGCCGCCTGCAGCCGATCGTCGGCGGTGCCGAGGTTGAACGGGCGAAGGTAGATTGGGGTGCGCTGGCCCGTGACCGCCGGACATGGGCGATTGCTGGGGCAAAGGCGATTACCGACATGTTCTGGTGGTTCTTCACCTTTTGGCTGCCGGACCTGTTTTCCAAAGTGTTCCACCTGTCGCAGGCCGAGCTGGTCGGCCCGACCGCGCTCGCCTTTTCGCTGGCGGCGGTCGGCGCATTGTCGGGTGGCGCGTTGTTCCCGGCACTGTTGAGCCGCGGTCGCACGGTCAATGCCGCGCGAAAACAGGCAATGTTCGTCTTTGCGCTGGTGGTGCTACCCATTCCGCTCGCGCTGACCGCGGGCAATGCCTGGGTCGCTGCGGTGATTATCGGCTTTGGCCTGTTCGCGCATCAAGGCTTTGCCACCAACATCTTTGGCATGGCCGCCGACATCATCCCGTCGATCCGCGTCGCCAGCGTCATGGCGGTCGGGGCCATTGCCGGCAATATTGCGGGCTTTGGCATCCAGGAAACGACGGGCGCGCTGTTGACCAACGGCATCGGCTATTGGCCGCTGTTTGCAGGCGCAGCCGTCGCTTATCTGTTGGCGCTGCTGTGGATCCACTTGCTGGTGCCGGTCATCCGGCCCGATGCCGACCCGGCGGTGGACTGACCCCGGGGCGAAGGCTGGTCGGCACGAACAAAAACCCCCGGTGCCTCGCGGCACCGGGGGTTTTTTGTGCGACCCTCAGGCGCGATTAGCGGATGCGTGCTCGCAACGTGACGCCGAAATAGCGGTCGGCATCGCGCGGGATGTGGAGGCGCTGGCCGTTGGTGGTGTTAAGCAGCACATAGCTGATGTCGCCGATGTTCCGCAGCACAAAGCTCAGACGATAGGTGTCGTCGCTGTCGCTGACGCCGACGCTGGCGTTCCAGATGCCATAGCTGTCAAGCCGGCCGACATTGCCGAGGTCGGAGAATTGCGGCCCCGTGCGCGAATAGCTGGTCCCGAAATACAGGCGCAGCGCATCGTTGAGGTCGGTTTCGTAATCGGCACTGACGTTCCAGTTGACGCGCGGGGCCAGCGGCAGGCGGGTGCCGTTGAGCGCGCTGGGTGCATTGGTCAGCGGGTTCGGGTTGAACCGGCGAACCTTGGCATCGGCAAAGGCGAGGCTGCCACGCACGGTCAGCCCGGGGGCCGGGACCATCACCGTGTCGAGTTCAAAGCCGGTGGTACGCACCGTACCGGCATTGGTGAGGTTGGACACGACTGCGCCGTTGAGCAGGATGAAATTGTTCGCCTGGAACCCGTCATAGGTTGCCTGGAATGCCGTGGCGTTGAACTGGACGCGGCCATCGGCAAATTCCGAACGCATGCCCAGTTCATAGCTGTCCGACGTTTCTTCATCGATCGGCACCGCATTGGTCGGCGCCGTGTGGTTGAAAAATACGTTGAACGCCGGCCCCTTATAGCCGCGGGTCCAGCTGGCATAGAACATCAGGTCGTCATTCGGTTCGAACTGTGCCGCAACGCGGCCCGACACATTGCTGTTTTCGCTGCTGCCGGTCGATGTGTTGGTGCCGTTGCCACCCGCTGTGGTGAGGCCGCCCGCCGGATTGCCCGAAATGCCGGGGCCGGTCGCGGGCAAGCCGGTACGGCTGTCGACGCCCGGTGCGCGGGTGTGGACAAAGTCGAGTTCGTCGCGGGTCCAGCGGATGCCGGCGGTCAGGCTCAGCTGGTCGGTAAAGCGATAGGTCGCCTGACCGAACAGTGCATAGTTGGTCGAATTAACGTCGCTGCGTGACGTTGCCGTCGGGAACGTCGTGTTGTTGGTCGCATTGAACGTCCCGGTGTTGCAAGGGACAGCGCCGCCCGGCAGGGCCGGCAGGGTCGACAGGGTGCAGCTGATATCGCGCCGCGTGAAATCCTGCGCATTGTCCGAATGCCAGTAAAAGGCACCGATCTGATAGAAGAATGCCTCATTGGCGTCGGACGCGATGCGCGCTTCCACCGAATATTGATCGGTTTCAACAAAACCGGTGTCATGCAGCTGGGCGGTGCCGACCACGGCGAGCGGCAGGAAGTCGCCTTCGCGCAGCTCGGTATTCTGCCAGTTGCGATAGCCGCCGACGATGCTCAGCGTATGCGAATCGCTGATGTCGAAATCGGCGTTGGCTGTCACGCTCCACTGCTGATCGAGCGTCTGGGTGACGAGGTTGTGGTTGACGGCGCGCTGGTCCTCACCGCGTGCATTGCCGCCGGGGATGGCGAGCAAGGCATCAAGCGCGGCACCGCGCGATACGCCGGTCACTTCGGCGCAGCAATCGTCATTGGCTTCGAAATAGTCGGCGATCAGGCGGAAACGCGATGTGCCGCCATCATAGTCGAGGATGCCGCGAACACCCAGATGCTCATAACCATTGACGTCCGACGACACGGCCGGGTTCACGTTGCGGATATTGCCGTCATAGGTGCCGTAGAAACCGGTCAGGCGGCCGGTGAGGTTGCCGCTGATCGGGCCGGAGACAGACCCGCGGACCCGGAACTCGTCGCCTTCATAATATTCGGCGAGCGCGTCGACTTCGAGCGTGTCGGTGCCGCCGGCAGAAATGATGTTGACGAGGCCCGCCGACGCGTTCTTGCCGAACAGCGTACCCTGCGGCCCGCGCAGCACTTCGATCCGGTCAATGTCAACGAGGTCGATAAAGGATTGGCCCGACCGCGACAGGACGATGCCATCGACGACGGTGGAGACGCTGGGTTCGGCGGCGATCGA
>CAZAWL010000052.1:0-10555 GCA_964488705.1 uncultured Sphingopyxis sp. | reverse complement strand
CCTGCAAAAACCGTGACCGGTCCGCCTTCGCAAAGGGCGCTGGCCCGCCGCCGACACCATCCACACCGGCGCGCAAATCGGCCATGATGGCGCGGGTGGCGAGCGCGCCGCCGATGGAGGCGCTGGTGAAGGGCTTGCCATTATGGCCGATGACGACGGCACCAGCCTTCAGGCACCGGTCCGCCAGCAATATGTCGGCGGTGATGACGATGGTGCGCGGCCCCGCCTCCCCCGCGATCCAGTCATCCGCCGCGTCAAAGCCGTCCGACACAATATGCCGGCTGATCAGCGGATGGTCGGGAATGCGGAAACGCGCATTGCTGACCAGCACCACCGGCACCTCGCGGCGCCAGGCGACCCGGTAAATCTCCTCCTTCACCGGGCAGGCGTCGGCATCGACCAATATGCGCGGCGACGGGGCAGGTGCGATCTCTGTCATCTATCGATTACGGTGGCAGCGCGCGCATGGGTTGCGAGGCTGGGGGCCGTGCGAATGGCTGCGCCCATATTTGCCCCCCGAAACGCCCGCAATCCGCCCTGACCCCGCGGTTCAATATAGCCGCGAATGTTGGCCGCCCTGAACGGGGATCGCCGCGCCGCTGATAAAGCTGGATTGGTCGGACAGCAGAAATTCGATCGCATCAGCGACGACGTGGGATTCGCCGAGCTTGCCCGACGCCGTGTACCGTTCCAGCAATTTTTCGAACAAGGCCGGTTCCGCCTCTGCATAGGGGTCGACCATTTCCGAATGGCAATAGCCCGGGCAGATGGCGTTTACGCGGATCCCCTGACGGGCATAATCGATCGCCGCAGTCTTGGTGAGGCCGATGACGCCCCATTTGCTGCTGACATAACCGCAGTTGCCGATGTCGCCGCCGTTGAGGCCGTATGCCGAGGAGATGTTGACGATGGACCCGCCACCGCTCGCCAGAATCGCCGGTATCTGTGCGCGCATGCTGGCAAAGACCCCGGTCAGGTTGATGTCGATGACGCTGTGCCAATCCTCGTCGGAATAATCCGCAACCGGCTTGAACATGCCGCCCGTGATGCCGGCATTGTTGACCGCGCCGTCGAGCCGCCCAAAACGGTCCACCGTCCGCGCGACCATCGCGTCGACATCCGCCTGCACCGTCACGTCGGCCCGGATGAACAGCCCCTCTCCGCCCGCCGCAGCCATTTGCGCGACAACGGCTTTGCCCTGCTCCTCCCGCCGTCCGGTAATCGCGACCTTTGCGCCCTTGCCCGCCAGCGACACCGCCGCCGTCGCACCCAGGCCCGATGTTGCACCGGTGATCAGGAATACCTTGTTCTGGAAACTGGTCATGAATTTTCTCCCCTGCTGCAAGCCACTGTATAAAATCTGTTCAGCCAATCACCTGCGCATTGCGTGGCCTCAGGACGCACTATCGGCTTCCCCGCCCCATCATCCGCCAGCCCCACAGGCTCAACGCCAGCATCGCGGCATTTGACAGGAAATCGAGCGCCATCCACCGGTTGAGGACCGGCACTTCATAGACGAAGTAATAGTTGAACCCGAAAAAGGGGAGGAGCGCGAGCGCGTAGACAAGGAAGGTCGTGCGCGTCCAGCGGCTGAAGGCGATGAACAGCCCGCCCAGCACCGCCTGCGCGCCGAAACAGCCGATCATCAGCGCGCTGGTCACGCTCAGATGCTGATAGGCGGAGTTGAACATCAGCCGTTCGACCATGTGCGGCGCGATGAGACACCAGCCGCCCAGGACCAGATAGGGGAGCGCGATGAGCCGCTGGATATGGATGGGTTGCATGGCCCGCCATAGCACCACGTGCCCGCGCTGCCCAGCGTGCGACTTTGCGCTGGCCAATCGTCGCCGCACCGTCGATAGCAAGCGTTATGGCTGACCTCTATCTCAAGAACCTCGAATCCGAACGGCGACGGTTGTGGGCGACATGCCGCCTGAAAGGATTGGCCAAGGGCACGCCGGAACGCGAGCGCATCGTCGCGATCGACGCCGCCATCGCCGCCCACCGGTCACGCGCGATGACATCACCGGGCGGCGACGGGGGCGATAGCCAGTAGGTGGCGCGCCACCGCCGGCCGGATCATCATCAATGTTACTTTGGTGACATTCATCGCCCTACTGCAACGGTAATGCACAGCCATCAGCATGGGGAGGGATGACAGATGCAACCGGAAACAATCGCCGTCTTTGCCATCTATTTCGGCTTTGGACTGATCGAACTGTGGCGGTCAAACCTGTTCGGCAAGGCCGGTCAGACCAGCGACGACGCCTGGGTGGAGAGCATCGGCACGCTGGTGTTGCTCATCATCACCCAGCCGGCGGTGTTGCTGATGGCGGGGGCGTTGGCGGGTCAGGTCATCCCGCAATATCGCGGCGCATTGTCGGACATCAACGTCTTTGCGGCGATCGGCCTGTTCCTCGTGCTCGACGACATGATGCAATATTGGTGGCACCGGCTCGCGCACAGCACGCCCTGGCTTTATAACCTGCATCGGGCGCACCATAATGCGCGCTACATGTCGGTCCGGCTCGTGTTCCGGAACAACATGTTTTACTATCTGACGATGCCGGGCATCTGGCTCTCCGGACTGCTCATCTATCTGGGCCTCGGCTGGGTCTATGCCTTTTACCTGGTCGTCAAGCTGACGGTGATTATTGCCGCGCATAGCGATGTCTGCTGGGACGCGCCGCTGTACCGCATCAAATGGCTGTCGCCGGTCATGTGGGTGGTCGAACGGACCATATCGACACCGTCGACGCACCACGCCCATCATGGCGAGCACAAGGATGACGGCGTCACCCACTATAAGGGTAACTTCGGCAACCTGCTGTTCTTTTGGGACGTGCTGTTCGGCACGGCAAAGATCACGCGGGCCTACCCGGCAAGCTATGGCGTGGAAAACCTGCCTGCCACGACGCTGGGCGAACAGCTGGCCTGGCCGGTCCTGCGCAGCGGCAACCCGCTGCCACGCGGCGAAGAGCCGGTCGCGGGTTGAGCTGATTCAGCGGCGACCAAAGCGGGCATCGAGCGACAGACGGTCCTCGTCCCGAAACGCCCATATGACCAGCGTCGCGGCGGCCACGCAGAGTGACGGGAAAAAGAGGATCTGGCTGTCGTCGCGTGAGAGGAGGTACATGCCGAACGGGTCGAGCAGATATTTCCAGATCGCGAGTGCGCCGAGGCACAGCATCGCCGCCTGCAGCGGATAGACGATCCGTCGCAGCAGGCCGAGAATGACGAGCAGGCCGGTCAGGACCTGAAGCGCCCCCCACGGCGCCTGGATCAAATCCATCGACACGACGCCGCCATAATATTTGTTGGACACGCCGATCGCCGCCGCCGGTTCAGCCAATTTGATCAGGCCCCACAACACCAGCAACAGGCCGGTCGCGACGCGGAGGAACAACAGGCTGGCAGCTTTCATGATAAATTCCCCGTGGGTTTAGGCTCAATCGAGGTTGTTCGCGCCTGACGCGAACATGGTTACACTTTGCCGCCGCGACGCAATGGCCAGTCAATGACGCCGCCGACCCACAAGGCCAGCCAGATGATGACGGGCTGAAGCGCCAGGCGCGGGCCATGGTACCACCAGCTGAGGTCGGTTCCCCCGATGGCGATGTCGTTGATCGCGTGGTTGAAGTTGGCTGGCCAGACACACAGGGCATAGAGCGCCAGACCGACGCCCGCCGCATAGCGAAACTGCGGCACCATCAACCCGACCGCTCCTGCAATCTCAGCGACACCCGTGGCAAAGACGACTGCCTCCGGCCACGGCACCCAGGCCGGCGTGATTTGCAGGAACCCCGCGGGCGAACGGATGTGGGCGATACCGGCGATCAGGTAGAAGAGCGCGAACAACGTCCGGATGATCGCGCGCGCCACGAACACGCCCTAGGCTGACGCGCTGGGGCGAGCACTGGCACGGGCATGCCAATCGGCCAGCGCGGGGACATCGTCCGGCATGGCCATGCCGACAAAGGCGGCAAAGTCGATGGTTGTCAGCAGCACGATATCCGCCATCGAATAGCTATCGCCCGCCAGCCATTGCGCGGCGCCGCCAAAACCGCTCGCAAGCCCCTGATCGAGCGTGCGCATGGCATCGGCAACACGCTCCCGGTTGCTCGCGCCAAAATCCTTATACTGATGCTTGACGACCCGCGCCGTCAGCGGGTGGTCATGCACCCAGACCATGCCCACAGGCATCATCAGTGTAAATTCCACCCGGCGGATCATCATGTCGATAAAGGCCGCACTGGCCGCGTTCGTGCCAAAGAGCGCGGGCTGCGGATGCAGCGCCTCGATATAGCGACAAATGCTGATGCTCTCCCCCAGCATCCGGCCATCGTCGAGCTCCAGCGCCGGCACCTGCCCCGGGGGATAGCGTTCGACGAAGTCATCCGCCTTATGCTCCCGCGCGATGATCGAAACCGGCTTGATCGGAATGCTGATGCCTTTTTCCGCCAGAGCGATGCGCACGCGGCGCGGGTTGGGGGCGGGGTTTGGCGCGTCGTAGAGCAACATGGTCGAGCTGTGCCGGTCGTGCCGACGCGCGTCAAGCATTGCCGAAGCCGGTGGTCAGCCTATCGCTTGCCCGGCACCTGTTTCGCTTTCCCACGCCACGGCACGCCGAAACCCGTCGCGTGTGCGCAACTGGTCAACCCAGGCTGCGAGGCGCGGCGTCAGCAAATGGTCGAGCCGCGTCATCCGCGTCAGGTGCAGCGCATAACCGACCGCGATGTCGGCAGCGGTGAATCGGTCCGCGCATAAAAAATCCCGGTCGGCCAGCCGCGCATCGACCTTTGCCAACCGTTTGCCGAACCAGTCGGCATAGGCTTCCCCCGCCGCCTGAAGGCCGCGTTCCTGCTCGAACATGCAAAACCGCAGCGCGACCGTCTGCGGAAAAGTCAGCGTCGCATCGGCATGGTGCAGATAATCGAGATAGGCGGGATAGTCTGCCTCATCGGCTGCGACCGCCAATGTGCCCGCGCCGAAACGACCGGCCAGATAGGCGGCAATGGCCGACGATTCAGTCATTACATAGCCGTCGATATCGAGTGCCGGCACGGTGCCGAGCGGGTTCACGGCGAAATAGCTTTTGTCGTGCGCACGTGGCGGAAAGCGCATCATTTTGAGCGTGACCGCATCCTGCATATCCAGCTCGCACAGCGACCATGTGACCCGCAGCCCGCGTGATCCCGCACAGCTATACAATGTCATCATGGCTGGTCAGTCGGGCGTGAAATAGGGCCGGTCACCGGCGATCGTGACGCGTTCCATAACCCGTGTCGCCGGGAAATAGTCAGACACCGCATAATGCTGGCTGGCGCGATTGTCCCAAAAGGCGATGCTGTTCGCCTCCCACCGGAACCGGCATTGAAATTCGAGCCGGTTCACCTGGTCGTAAAAATGGGAGAGCAGCCAGTCGCTCTCCTGTTTCGACAGGCCGACAATATGGTCGGTGAAGGCGATGTTGACGTACAGCCCGCGCCGTCCGGTTTCGGGGTGGGTCCGGACGACAGGATGCACCTGCGGGGGATATTTGGCATGCAATTCTGCCGCGTCCTTGCGCAACCGTTTGCTGAACACGCGCGCAATGTCGTGGACGGCACTCAACGAACAGGCGATGCGCTGCATCTCCGGCGACAGCGCCTCATAGGCCGCCGCCATGTCGGCAAAGGCCGTGTCGCCGCCGACCGGCGGCACTTCGACGGCGCGCAGGATAGAGCCGAGCGACGGGCATTCGCGCCACGTGACATCCGAATGCCAGAAATTTTCCACACCACGCGATTCCGGACCATGGGCGATGCGCAGCACCTCTCGATCAGGCTGGTCCTTTGGCGTTGCCGGGTGCACTTCCAGCTCGCCAAAACGGCGCGCAAAGGCAATATGCTGGGCCCTGCTGATATTCTGGTTGCGAAAGAAAATGACCTTGTGGTCGAGCAGCGCGGTCCGCACCTCCGCAACGACTTCGTCATCCAGTTCGCCGGACAGGTCGATATCTTCGATTTCTGCGCCGATCGTTGGCGTCAACGGCGCCACGCGCAGTCGCTGAAACTGGCGCGCCCTGGGTTGTTCGGTCACGTCCCGTCCTCCCTTGCTATTGGCCCAGCCTATCATAACGCGGTGGCGAGTCCATGGCCTCAAAACCAGTCGAGCGCATGGGCCCCATCCCATATCAATTTGGTGCCGAGCAGGACCATCAGGACATAGACGAGTCGATAGAAACCTGCCGTTGCCAATCGCCGCACCAACCAGACACCGGCCAGCGTGCTCGCGATGGCGAGTGGCATCAACAATGCGGCGGTGGAAAGGACAGGCGCGGTCATCATGCCCAGCGCGACATAGGTGGGCAGCTTGACGAGGTTCAGCACCGCAAACAGCAGCACATTTGTCGCGACATATTCGATGTGCGGCAGTTGGCGCGGCGCCACCCACATCTGAAAGGGCGGGCCACCCGCATGGGCAAGCTGGCTGGTAAAACCCGTGGCGACTCCGAACAATGACCCGACCCAACCGGGGGAGGTAGAGGGGGCAACGACCGCGGCGCGCAAATGCGCCGCCACCTCCAGCCATATCCGCCACAAGCCAAAGCCTGCGGTGATCATACCCAGCGCCAGTACGATGGCGTCGGTTGGCAGACGCGCCGCCAGCCCATAGCCGATAGCAATGCCGACGATCGCGCCGGGCAACATCCAGCCGATGATCCACCAATGCCATCGTCCGCGAAAGCTCCACAGGCTGACCGCGTCCTGGACGATGAGGATGGGCAGGAGGATGGCCGCCGCCTCCACCGGCCCGACCGCCAAAGCCAACACCGGCGTCGCTAATGCCCCGAGCCCTGCAAAGCCGCCCTTTGCCAAGCCGACGAGGATGACAGAGATCGTCGCGGCGATCAGAAAGGCCGGGTCGGACCACATGGCCCATCGTCATCAACCAACGCGATGATTGTCGCAACCGATTTGGCGCGGCTTGTTAAGTATGACTGCGTTGGGGCATAGGGACACAGATCACTGGGAAAGTCCGATACGCAATGGCCGCACCAATGCCACCCATGCCGCCAATCACGTTCAGCATTGGTATCACCGGGCATCGGGCGGCCCATGCCGCATTTGCCGAACACGAAGCCGCCGTCAAAGCGGCTGTGGATCGCATATTGGACATTATCGATGATGCCGTGGCGCGCTCCGGCGCCGGGCACATGGGCGGCATTGCGCCGGTCCGGATGCATTGCCTGCTGGCCGATGGCACCGACCGGATGGCAGCAGAAATGGCCGTCGCGCGGGGCTATGACCTGATTGCACCACTGCCGTTCGGCCGACGGCTCAACAAAGTCATCAATGCCCAGCCGACGACGGCCGCAGACGCGCGCGCACTGCTGGCCGGGGGCGACGCCGCCGATCCCACGACCCAGAGCCGCGCCGACGCCATGCGGCGCATCGCAGACAAGGCCCGGATCTTTGCGCTTGCCGACCGCGATGTGTTGATCCGCGACCTCTATCTCCAGAAAATGGATACGCCGGACGATTTCGCAAAAGCGCAACTCTTTGCCGCCGAAGCGTCACGCCAGGTCGCGCTCGCCGGTCGCATCGTCATCGAACAGTCGGACATCATTATCGCGGTCTGGGATGGCGTGACCACGGCCCATGTCGGCGGCACCGGCCATACCATGGCCCACGCGCTCGAACATAATGCGCCCGTCATATGGATCGACCCGGCACGGCCGGAAGATTGGTGCCTGCTGACCGGGCGTGAGGCGTTGAGCAGCGGACCGCGCGCGGATGCCGGGGCAGCCGAAAATCAGCTGCGCGGCTGCATCGCGTCGATGCTCTCCCTGCCCGTCGATCCGCATCATCCGGGTCTGGCGGGTGTCGCCGATGAACGCTGGCGGCCACGCAGCAACCGCGTCGCCCACGCCTATCGCCGCGTAGAGGCGCTGTTCGGCGGGCCCGCCAGCGGCGCGCCGTTCCGCAGCCTTACCGTCCATTATGCCGACCCGGCACAGGCCGCTGCGGGGCCAGCCGCACAGCTTGTCGCAGAGGCGCACAGCATCGACGGCGCTGATGGCGCCATGGGCGCCCGCATGGTCGATGCCATCGTCAACCGGTTTACATGGTTCGATGGCGTGTCTGCGCGGCTGTCCGATGCCTATCGCGGCGGCATGATCATCAACTTCATCCTGTCCAGCCTCGCCATCATTGGCGGCATTGCCTATCTGCCCTTCGTCCCGCCCGAACAAAAATGGTGGTTCGCGCTATTCGAACTGGTGCTGCTGGCTGCGATCGTGACCATCACCGCTATTGGCCGCCGCCGCCGGTGGCACAAGCGGTGGTTCGAAACCCGCCGCGTCGCCGAATATCTGCGCCATGCGCCGCTGCTGCTCGCGCTGGGGGCGGCGCGCGCTACCGGGCGTTGGCCGGCCGGCGCGGACACCAGCTGGCCCGAATTCTACGTCCGCCAGGCGCTGCGCGAAGTCGGCCTGCCGCGCACGGATGTGACGCCGGCCTATTTGCGCAGTGTCCTCGCGACGCTGATCGACCGCCACGTCACGGCGCAACGTGATTATCATGTCGGCAAAGCGCGCCTGCTGAACCATGTGCATCACAATCTCGACCGGTTTTCGGAACGGCTGTTTCAATTGGCCGTGCTGTCGGTATCGGTCTATTTGCTGATGCGGCTGGCACCGTCGTTCGGCATGATGGCGAATGAAGAGGTGAGCAAATTGTCCAAGCTGTTCACCGTGTTGGGCGTCGCCTTTCCTACGCTGGGCGCCGGTATAGCGGGGATCCGCTATTTCGGCGATTTTGAACGGTTCGCCGCCATTTCGGAGGTGACGGCGGCCAAGCTGGATTCGCTGCACACGCGCATTGCCGGCTTGCTCGGCGCGCCGGACGAGGCACTGCATTATGATGCGGTGGCAGAGCTTGCCCATGGCAGTGACGACATCGTCTGTGCGGAAATCGAGAATTGGCAGGCCGTCTTTGGCGGCAAACAGATCAGCGTGCCGGTTTGACGCGCGTCAGGCTCGCCGCTTGAGCAACGCCGACCGTTCGCATTGACACACCACGTCGCCGCGCTGGTTGATGGCGCGGTGCAGAAAGGTGACGATGCCGGCATCGGGGCGCGACTTGCTTTCGCGCAGACCGATGACTTCGCTCGTGGCATAAAGCGTGTCGCCGATGAACACCGGTTTCGGCATGGCGAGTTTGTCATAGCCGAGGTTGGCGACGAGCGTGCCGAGCGTCGTATCCCCAACCGACAGGCCAACCATCAGGCTGAAGGTGAAGGTGCCGTTGACGAGGATCTGGCCAAATTCGGAAGCTTTGGCAGCCTCTACATCGAGATGCAGCGGCTGCGGATTGTGCGTCATCGTCGTGAACAGCAGATTGTCGGTTTCCGTCACGGTGCGCCGTATGTCGTGCGTCAACATGTCGCCGACCTGCCATTCGTCGAAAAATTTGCCGGCCATCACTTCCCTTCCTCTCCCCTCCCGCATCGGGAGGGGCAGTGAGACTTGGCAGCTTGCTGCCTAGTCGCAGCGGGGTGGGACCCTAAAGCGGCGCAGAACCCCCACCCCGACCCCTCCCCATCGGGGAGGGGCCAATAGACTATGCGCTCGCCACTATCCGCGCCAGCAACGCCTCGACCTGCACCTGCGCGCCGGGGGTGGCATTAAGCTCCGCCACCACGCCGTCAAATGGTGCGGTCAGCGTGTGCTCCATCTTCATCGCCTCAAGCGTGAGCAGTTTCTGACCCTTGGCCACTGTGTCGCCCGTTGCAACTTCAACCGCGATAATCCGGCCCGGCATCGGGGAGAGGATGTCGCCGGACGAGGTGGGGCCGTGGGCGGAGCCGCGATATTCTGTAGTCAAACGGTGCGTCCGACCAAACATTTGCACAAACACAGCGTTGTCGGTGGCCTCTGCTGTCATCATGCAACGCAGGCCCGACGGGATGCCGTGCGAGTAATCCCCAACGACCATTCCGCCGTCCGAGTGGAATACAACCTTCGTATTTGGCACGCCGTTCAAGCGAAATCCCCGCAAGCCACCTTTATTGTAGTAGTCGGCCAAGGTTACAGCCTCGATGCGTGCATCTGAGGTTTCTTCTCCGAACCATCGGTCATCTGAGTGCGCATCAATGAAACCTGTGTGAACATCGCCTCGGACAAACGGTGGGACGCCGATGATATTTTTAAGAAATTGCGCATTGTGTTTTACCGGCCAAATGTCCACCTCATTCAGAATGCTAGAAAGTCCGAGCCAAGCGTCAATTCGATCTTTGCCGTGCCATATGATTTTCGCGATCATCGGATCGTAGAATGGCGAAACGGCATCGCCCTGAGCTACGCCTGTTTCGATGCGCGCATTACCCTCTGTACGTTGCGATTCACGCCAACCATACTCTTGCCGATACCATGTTGCAGGTCGAGTAACATGCGGGATAGCAAATCGTTCAAGCCGCCCCACACTCGGCAAAAACCCCTTCGCCGGATCTTCCGCATAGAGCCGCGCTTCCATCGCCCAGCCGTTGATCGACAGTTCGTCCTGCCGCTTGG
>CAZAWL010000051.1:0-10600 GCA_964488705.1 uncultured Sphingopyxis sp. | reverse complement strand
AGGACTTTGGCGTGGCGTTGATCGCCCTGGACGGGTTCAAGCCGGTCAACGACACTCACGGCCATGCGGCCGGCGATGCGCTGTTGCGCACGGTCGCGACGCGGCTCGAAACGGCGGTCGCAGCCCCCGACCTGGTCGGCCGACTGGGCGGCGACGAATTCATCGTGATACTCCGCAACGCGCCGGACGACGCCGACCTTGCCCGTCGCGGCAACGGGCTGTTGATCGCCCTGTGCCGACCGGTGACGCTGGGCGACCGGCCGGTCCGCTTTGGCGCCAGCCTCGGCTTTGCGCGGCACGACCCGGCAGCAGGTGACATCGAATCGATGCTCCATGCGGCGGACGAGGCGCTCTATGCCGCCAAGCGCCGCGCGCTGGTCGATGCCGGCGCGCTGCCCCATTCGGCCCGCCGCCGGGCCTGAACACCCGTCGCGGCCCATCGCCACGCCGTCGCAATTACGCGATAAGGGCTTTTCATGACGCCGCCTTCCTGTCAGCCATGGCGGCGAAGGAGAGGGCGATGTCGCGAATCAGGACCATCACTGACGGGCTGCGTTTCCCCGAAGGCCCCGTCGCCATGCCCGACGGCAGCATCATCCTCACCGAAATCGCGAACGGCCAGATCACCCGAGTCACACCCGACGGCGCAAAAACCGTCATCGCCCGCACCGGTGGCGGGCCCAACGGCCTCGCCATCGGACCCGATGGCCTGCTCTATTGCTGCAACAATGGCGGGTTCGAATATATCGAGGCCAACGGTTTCCTCGCGCCGCACGGCATCGCAAAGGATTATTCGGGCGGGCGTATCGAACGCATCAACATCGATACGGGCGTGGTGGAAACTCTTTACAGGTCCGGCGATTTTGGCTGCACGTTGCGCGGGCCCAACGACATCGTGTTCGACGCGCATGGCGGGTTCTGGTTCACCGACCATGGCAAGGTCGATTATGACAAGCGTTGCCACGATATCGTCGGCATCTTTTATGCCAAGGCCGACGGCAGCCATTTGGAAGAGGTCATATTTCCGTCGAACAACCCCAACGGCATCGGCCTGTCACCCGATGGTACGACCCTTTATGCCGCCGAAACCTATACCTGCCGGTTGATGAAGTTCAACATCGTCGCCCCGGGCAAGGTCGCGCCCGGCGCCGGGCCGGGCGGCCCCGGCATTCCGCTCTATCGGCCGGCGGGCTATAAATTCTTTGACTCGCTGGGCATGGAGGAATGCGGCAATGTCGCGGTTGCGACCATCGGCGAATGCGGCATCAGCGTCATTTCGCCTGATGGCGAGCTGGTCGAATTTGTGCCGACCGACGACATTTTCACGACCAATATCTGCTGGGGCGGACCGGACCGGAAAACCGCCTATGTCACGCTGTCGGGCAGCGGGCGGCTGGCAGCCATCGACTGGGCGCGCCCGGGGCTCGCACTCAACCATTGACCAAGGAAGACCAGAATATGACGAGCGCAGCATGGACCATCGCGATCGACCGCGGCGACATCCGTCAGGCCAGCATCACCCCGCTTGGCCCCCGTATCGTCGCGGACGGGCAGATAGAGGTGGCGGTCGACCTGTATGCGATGACCGCCAACAACGTCACCTATGCCGTGTTTGGCCAGCCCAATGGCCTGTTCGGTCCCGACGCCGGCTATTGGGATTTTTTTGCCGACCGCGACGAACCCGGCTGCCTGCCCGTCTGGGGTTTTGGCACCGTCGTGCAAAGCCGCTGTGACGGCATCAGCGCCGGCGATCAATATTATGGCTATTACCCGATGGCGAGCCATGTCGTATTGACGCCGCAGCGGGTCAGCGCGACCGGCTTTATCGACGGGACGCCACGCCGTGCGGCACTGCCCGTCATCTACAACAGCTATCAAAAGCTCGACGCCCTGGGCGATTATCGCGCGGCCGACCACGATTATTGGCCGGTGTTCCGCCCCCTGTTCCTGACCGGCTGGCTGATCGCCGACCAGTTTGAAGATGACGGCGACTATGGCGTCGAACAGGTGCTGGTTGCCAGCGCGTCGTCCAAAACCGCCATCTGCCTGGGGTTTTCGATGCAGCAACGGACCGGCCCGCGACCGCGCACCGTCGGCCTGACCAGCACGGCCAATGTCGCGGCTCTGTCGGCCCTCGGCATCTATGACAGCGTCATCAGCTATGATGATGTGACAAAGCTCGACCCGGCGACGCCGTCGGCGCTGGTCGATATCGCCGGTAATGGCGATGTGACCACCGCCGTCCACGAACATTTCGGCGATACGCTCAAGGCGTCGATCATCGTCGGCAAGTCGCATTGGAGCGCGTCGGGCGGTGTCGCCACCCTGCCCGGCCCGGTCCGGCAGGGGTTTTTCGCGCCCGGCCGCAGCCAGAAACGCCTCGGCGACTGGGGCGGGGCGGGTTTGGCCGCGCGGTTGGCCAACGCCTGGCTCGGCTTTATCGACCGCGCACCGTCGCTGGCGACGATCGACCGGCGTGCCGGCGCTGAGGCCGCGCTGGCCGCCTATAGCGAAGTGCTCGAAGGCCGGGCCGACCCCACCACAGGCATCATCGTCGCCCCATGACGCAATTTGATGCGGTGATTTTCGACTTTGGCGGGGTCATCACGACCTCGCCCTTCGAGGCCTTTAACCGGCTGGAGGCGGAGCGCGGGCTGCCGCGTGATTTCATCCGCAGCATCAATGCAGCGGACGGCGACACCAATGCCTGGGCGCGGTTCGAACGGGCCGAAATCGGACCCGATGAATTTGACGTCGCCTTTGCGCGGGAAGCAGCGGCGCGCGGCCATGATGTACGCGGCAGCGACGTCATCGCCTGTCTGGCGGGCGACCTCCGCCCCGCCATGGTCGACGCGCTCGACCGGCTGCGTGCCGACGGACGCCTGATCGGCTGCATCACCAACAATGTCCCGGCGGGCGAAGGACCGGGAATGGCCCGGACCGAAGCCCGCGCCAGCGCATTTGCGGCGGTCATGGCGCGGTTCCACCATGTCATCGAATCGAGCAAGGTCGGAATCCGCAAACCGGACCCGCGAATCTATAGGATGATGTGCGACGCGCTCCACGTCGCCCCCGACCGCTGCATCTACCTCGACGATCTCGGCATCAACTGCAAACCTGCCGCCGCGCTCGGCATGCACGCGCTAAAGGTGACCGGCGGTGCACAGGCGCTGGCGGATTTGTCCGCGACGATCGGCATAGAGCTCTAGACCATGATCGCCTGGCCCTAGGGTCAGGATCACGCCGAGCCCGCCTCTACCGGCCATTTACCGGCCATTTAACTTCGCCTGCTATGGCTTTACCATGTCGATGCCTGCCCAACTGTGGCGCCGCTACTGGCCCGCTGTGCCCGCCGATGTGCGGGACGAGCTGGCATTGATGCGTTTTGCCCATCTGCGCACGCAGATGCCGCTGTTATTCATGACAATTATCGGTGTGGTAATCGTCGCGTCGCTGGCTGCGACGCCCGATGCGCCGTTTCACATAAAGATCGGGTTGCCCGCCCTGTTGGTCGGCTTTTGCGCATTGCGCCTGTTCTGGTGGCTGCGTTCGGCGCCCGGGCCACAGACCGCCGCACGGGCTGCCGACTATATCCGCCGGTCCCCCTTTGTCGCGGCTGCGGTATGCAGCATCGCCAGCGCATGGACGCTCACATCCTGGTTCGAATCATCGGGCGACCAGCGTGCCTATTATCCGCTATTTCTCGTCGTCGGGTCGCTGGCCGCCGCCGTCTGCCTGTCCTCGATCCGCTGCAGCGCCAGCATGGTCCTGTTGTGCGGCATCGCGCCGGTGGTCGTCGTGCTGGGCGCCTTTGGCAATGTGCTCGACCAGGTGACGGCCGGCGTCATCCTCCTCGCCTGCCTCTATGTCTTCAAATTGTTACAGAGCCTCCACGACCAGCTTGTCCGCACGCTGGTGCTGCAACGCGACATGCGTACCCTGGCCGCGACCGACCCGCTGACCGGGCTGCCCAACCGCCGGGCGCTCTATGCCGCGATGGATCAACGGCTGAGCCAGCGCCTGCCGATGGCGGTCATCCTGCTCGATCTGGACGGATTCAAGCCGGTCAATGACCGCCACGGCCACGCCGCCGGCGACGATGTGCTGGCCCAGGTTGCCGCCCGGCTGCGTGATGCAGCCGGCGATGACGCGGTGGTGTACCGGCTGGGTGGCGATGAATTTGCCGCGCTGTTGCCCGTGTCGGACCGCAAGCCGGTGTCGGTGCTGTCCACCACATTGCTGGCCGCGATTGCCGCGCCCTTTGTCATCGACACGATCCGCTTTACCGTCGGGGCCAGCGTCGGCAGCGCGCGTGCCAGCACGCATGACAGCGCCAACAGCCTGCTCGCACGGGCCGACACGCGCCTCTATGCCGCCAAATCGGCGCGGACAGGGCGCGACCGGGGGTCACACCGCCGCCTCGGCTGAGCAGCGGCGTCAGCCGGTGCGAAACCCGTGCGTGATGGGGTAACGCCGGTCGCGACCGAAATTGCGCGTACCCAGCTTGACCCCCGGCGGGGCCTGCCGTCGCTTATATTCGGCGATTGCCAGCAAGCGTTCGATCCGCGCGACCACATCCCGTTCAAAACCGTAGCGAGCGACAACGGCGTCGACGCTCGCCTCTTCCTCCACCAGCATATGCAGCATGCGGTCGAGGTCGGCATAGGGCGGCAGCGAATCTTCGTCCTTCTGGTCGGGGCGCAGCTCTGCACTTGGTGGTTTGTCGATGATGCTGACCGGCATGACCGGGCCGTCCGGCCCCAGCCCCAGCCGGGGCTTGTGCGCATTGCGCCATCGCGCCAGCGCGAACACCGTCGTTTTGTACGCGTCCTTTAACGGATTATAGCCGCCGGCCATGTCGCCGTAGAGCGTGGCGTAGCCGACGCTCATCTCGCTCTTGTTGCCTGTGGTGAGCAGCATCGGCCCGAATTTGTTGGACAGGGCCATCAAGGTCACACCGCGGATGCGCGACTGCACATTTTCCTCGGTGATGTCATAGTCACGGTCGGCAAAGCTGCCCTCCAGCATCGTATCGAACGCCTCGACAGCCGGGACGATGGGAATGATATCGTGGCGACAGCCGATCATCCGCGCACAGTCTGCGGCATCGTCAAGGCTGGCCTGACTGGTAAAGCGGCTGGGCAACATCACGCACCACACGCGGTCCGGCCCCAGCGCATCGGCGGCGATGGCGGCACACAGCGCACTGTCGATACCGCCCGACAGGCCCAGCACGACACCGGGAAAACGGTTGCTCTCGACATAGTCGCGCAGCGCCAGCACCATCGCGCTATAGATGTCGGCGGGGTGGTCCTCCCATGTTGCGACAGTCCCCGGCGCACAAGACCAGCGTCCATCGGCCCCCTTCGTCCAGTGGGTGACCCGATCCTCCTCCTCCCAGTCGATCAGCCGGTGCGCGGTCGTGCTGTCGGCGTTGAGGACGAATGAGCAGCCGTCAAAGACGAGCTCATCCTGTCCGCCGACGCGGTTGAGAAAGAGCAGCGGCAGGCCCGTTTCTTCGACGCGCGCGGCGAACACCTGGCTCAGGCGGCGGTCATCCTTGTCGATTTCATAGGGGCTGCCATTCACTGAAATGAGGATCTCCGCGCCTGCGGCGGCGAGGTGGCGCGGCACATCCGGCAGCCACCCGTCCTCGCAGATCGGCAGGCCGATTTTGACGCCCCGAAACGTCACCGGTTCGGGCAGCGGGCCGGGCGCAAACACCCGCTTTTCGTCAAAGGTGCCATAATTGGGAAGCTCATGCTTGCGGCGGGTCGCGACCAATCGACCGCCGTCGAGCAGCGCGACAATATTATAGAGCTTGCCCCCGTCCTCCACCGCGCCATCACGCTCGACGCTACCGACCAGCATGGCCGGGCCGGGCGACGCCGTCGCCAGCGCCAAATCAGCCAGCGCTGCGGCAGCGCGGTCCGCCAGTGCCGGTTTTAGCACCAGATCCTCCGGCGGATAGCCGATCAGCTGCAATTCGGGGAACAGGATGAGGTCGGCGTCGGGGTGGCGCGCCCGCGCCGCGAGCATGGCGGCAGCATTGGCGGCGATGTCGCCAACGCGCTGGGTCATCTGCACCATGACGATGGTCAGGCGTGTTGCGGCAATTTGGTCGGTCATGACCTCTGCTTTATGCCCGTCCCCGCCGCGCGGCAATCACTGCTTGGAGCGGCACCGTGTCGCGGCTATCCCTGCCAGCGCATGTTTCCGCCCACCCCGCCCGTCACACCGCTGGTCGTCAGCGTCTGCATAGCCAGCGCCTTTGTCCTGCTCGCACTGGCGGAAACGCTGGTGCCGGCACGGCCGGCGCAGCGGCGGCGCTGGCTGGTCAACCTGTCGCTGGGGGTGACCAACAGCTTGGTTGTGCGATTGCTGTCGATCGCCGGGCCAGCCGCGACGGCGCTATGGGCGCAATCGGCGGATTTCGGCTTGTTCCGGCAGATTGATTTTGGCGGGCCGTGGGCGATTGCCGCATCGGTCATCCTGCTCGACCTGGCGCTTTATTGGCAGCACCGGGCGATGCACAGTCATCACTGGCTGTGGGCGGTGCACCGCCTGCACCATGCCGACCCGGCCATGGATATATCCACCGGGTTGCGGTTCAACCCGGCCGAAGCGATCCTGTCGATGGCCTATAAATCGCTGGTCGTGGCGGTCTTTGGCCTGCCGGTCCTCGCCGTGTTCCTGTTTGAAGCGTGGATCGCCATCGGCAGTTTCTTTGAACACAGCAATCTGCGTCTGGCGCCGCGTTGGGACCGGCAGATCCGCCGCCTGTGGGTGACGCCGGCCATGCACCTCGTCCATCACAGCGCCCATGGCGATGACCACAACCATAATTACGGCTTTGCCATCGCATTGTGGGACCATCTGTTCAAAACCCACAAATATGCGGCAAGCGGAGCCACTATTGGCCTTCCCCATGGCGGCGGTGCTGGCTAAAGCGCGGAGCCAAGAGCCAGTCGCCAAAAAAGCCGGGGAGCGTGGAATGAAGCTGATTTCGGGCAACAGCAATCTGCCGCTCGCGAGCGCGGTCGCCGATTATCTCGGCATCGCGCTGACCGATGCCAGCGTGCGCCGCTTTGCCGACGACGAAATTTTCGTGGAAATCCATGAAAATGTGCGCGGGCAGGACATGTTCGTCGTTCAGCCGACCAACCACCCCGCCAATGACAGCCTGATGGAATTGCTGATCATCATCGACGCGCTGCGCCGGGCGTCGGCCCGCCGCATTACCGCCGTCATGCCCTATTTCGGTTATGCGAGACAGGACCGCAAACCGGGGCCGCGCACGCCCATTTCGGCCAAGCTGGTCGCCAACCTCATCACCACAGCGGGTGCCAACCGGGTGCTGTCGGTGGATTTGCATGCCGGGCAGATTCAGGGCTTTTTCGATATTCCGACCGACAATCTTTATGGCGCGCCGGTGATGAGCGCCGACATTTTGTCGCGCTATGGCGACCGTGACATCATGGTCATTTCGCCCGACGTCGGCGGGGTGGTGCGCGCGCGCGCACTCGCCAAACGGCTCGATAACGCGCCGCTCGCCATCGTCGACAAACGGCGCGAACGCGCGGGTGAGAGCGAAGTGATGAATATCATCGGTGACGTGTCCGGGCGGTTCTGCATCCTTATCGACGATATCGTCGATTCGGCCGGCACGCTGTGCAACGCAGCCGGCGCGCTCAAGGCCGCCGGTGCGCAGGATGTTGTCGCCTATTGCACCCATGGCGTGTTGTCGGGCAGCGCGGTGGACCGTGTGGAGGGCAGCGCGCTGACCGAACTGGTCATCACCGATTCGATCCAGGCGACCGAGGCGGTGTCGGCGAGTGAACGGATCCGCACCCTGCCGATCGCCCCGCTGATCGGCGAGGCGATCAAACGCATCGCCGACGAAACCAGCGTGTCGAGCCTGTGGGATTGATGGTTGACGAGCGCCCATTTGTTCAGATCACACCCTTTTTCGGGGTCGGCGACATGGCGGCGGCGATCGATTTCTATCGTCGCACGCTGGGCTTTGCGGTCTTTGTCGACCAGCAGGGCTATGCCTATGTCGAACAGCATCATCTGGCCATCCGGCTGCTCGCGCTGGACCGTGATGCGGCGAATCCGCCGGGTTGTGGCCATGCCTATGTTGATGTCCGCGACCTCGATGCGCTGTTCGCCGGGTTGGAGGGTCGACTTGCCGCGCTCGCGGCGGACCGATGGGCACCGCCAAAGGACCATGCCTATGGCCAGCGCGAATTCTGGGTGCGCGACCCGGACGGGAACTTGCTCACCTTTGGCCAGGGCATTGGCGCGAACGCCGACCAATGGGCCTATCGCGACACTGAGGACAGGGCATGAATAACCCCAACATTTATGCCCAACCGCTCCATCTCGGCCTGGGTGCTCGGGCGGTGGCCCAGCCGCCCTTTAGCGGCATGGCCTGGTATGATGCCTATGAGGACCGCAATCGTGCCGATGGGGCGGAGGGGCGATTGGTCAGCGCCTATAAATTTACCGAAAGCTGGGACAGTTGGGAGATGCACCCGGCGGGGGACGAGGCGGTGCTTTGCCTCTCCGGCCGCATGACGCTGCATCAGGAACATGCGGACGGTGCGACCGCCAGCGTAGCTCTGGGGCCGGGCGACTATGCAATCAACCCGCCCGGCTGCTGGCATACCGCCGATATTGAAGGCGAAGCGACGGCGCTGTTCATCACGGCGGGGTTGGGCACACAGCACCGTGCGCGCTGAGGATATTGCCCTTGCCGCCCGGCTGGCCGACGCTGCGGGTGCGGCGATCCGCCCCTGTTTCCGCAGCCTGTTCGCGCATGAGGCCAAGGCGGACGCATCGCCCGTGACCGAGGCCGACCGGGCGGCGGAGGCGGCGATGCGCCGCATCCTCGATGCGGAGGCCCCGCGCGACGGCATTATCGGCGAGGAATATGGCGCGACGCGTGAGGGGGCGGCGCGCCAATGGGTACTCGACCCCATCGACGGGACGGTCAGTTTCATGGCTGGCCGACCGATTTTCGGCACGCTTGTCGCCCTGCTCGAAGGGGGTTTTCCCGTCCTCGGCATCATCGACCAGCCGATCAGCGGCGAACGGTGGGTGGGCGCGCTGGGCCAGCCGACGCTGTTCAACGGGTCAGTCGCCGAAACGCGCCGCTGCCGCGCGCTGGCCGATGCGGTTCTGGCCAGCACCGGCCCGCAATATTTTGATGATCATGCCGCCGAACATTTCATGGCGCTCGCCGCAAAGACCAGTCGCCGCACATTGTGGGGCGGCGATTGCTATAATTACGGCCTGCTCGCGTCGGGGTATATCGACCTCGTCGCCGAAACGGGGCTAAAGCTGCACGACTATGCGGCGCTCGTCCCGATTGTGGAGGGGGCAGGCGGCACCATGTGCGACTGGAACGGCGACCCCCTGCACGTCGCCAGTGCCGACGATGGCGGACATGTCATCGCCCTGGGCGACCCGGCGCGCCTTGACGATGTGCTCGAAGCGCTGGCCTGCCATCACGCCTGAATTCCCATGACCGATATCCGTTTCCGCTACGCCTTTCCGGACCCGCAGCTGTTCGATTTCGCCTCGGTGTTCCTCGAACTCGATGTTGCGGGTGGTGCCGATGTCACCGACCTGATGCCGCCGGAAATGGCGGCGCTGTGCTTTGTCTTTGATGGCCAGTGGTATCAGGGACCGACACAGGATGCCATGCGCGCGATGCCCGCCGCCGACATCCTGCTGGGTCATACCAGCGCGGCCTATTGGCTGCGCGGCCGTGGAACGGGTTTTGCCATCGGCCTCAACCCGCTGGCGTGGCCGGCGGTCATGCGCGGCCGCGCCGACGCCCATGTCGATGCCATTGTCCCGCTGCCGATGGTTCTGGGCGAATCGGTCGCGCGCCAGCTGTGGCTGGATCTGCGCGATGCAGCTAATTTTCCGGACAGGGTGCGCGTCGCCAACCAGTTTCTGCTGTCGCGCGCCGCAGGCTATCATGACGCGGCGGCGCGTGCCCGGGTCGGGGCGCTGCGCAGCGCGCTCGCCGACCCGGATTGCGTGACCGTGGATGAACTGGCCCGCCGCGTGGGTGCGTCGCAACGCCAGCTGGGGCGGATGACGCGCGCCTGCATGGGCTTTACGCCAAAGCTGTTGCTGCGCCGGGCGCGGTTCATGCGGATGCTCCACCGTGCCGATGCGATGAGCTATGACGAATGGCCGAATTTTATCGAGGCGCAATATGTCGACCAAAGCCATCTGATTCGCGATTTCCAGTTTTTCCTGGGCATGGCACCGACCCATTATTTCGGGCTCGACCGGCCGATCGTCCGGGCCGCCTTTGCCAGTTTTCGCGATCTGGCGGGCTGGACCGCCGATTGAAACGGTGCATCGGCCGCAAACGCGCCAAAACCCTTGCCTTTTGTGGCGCCCTCGTCTAACCGCGCCGCTTCGCACGATTATGTGAAGATCTGCCTGGCCAGTGTGGGCTGCCAGGGCCGGTCTCAATCGTCGCACAAAAGGAGACGAAAATGCCCAAGATGAAGACCAAGAGCGGTGTGAAGAAACGCTTCAAATTCACCGCCACCGGCAAGGTCAAGCATGGTGT
>CAZAWL010000050.1:9742-10952 GCA_964488705.1 uncultured Sphingopyxis sp. | reverse complement strand
CGGTGTGACGGGGAAATCGGCGGGGTTGGTGCCCAGCGTGAATTGCGCCCAGACGGCGGTGACGCGCGCATCGGTATCGGCAATCACCAGCCCCTGCCCGGCATTGAAACTCTGCATCACCGTGCCGCGGATATTGCTGTCCTGCACCTGTGCAATGTGGGTGAGTTGGTCCAGTGTCAGATCATTACCGTGCGTGGCGCAATAACTGCGCGCATATTCGGCAACCGCGACGATGCCGAAATGCGCGGCAAGTTTGGCGGCCAACCAGCTCTTCCCTGTGCTTTCCGCGCCCGCCACGCACAGCGTTGCGATGCTCATGCGGCCGCCCCTGCCCGTTCGGCCCGCCGCCATTCGATGAAACCCCAAATGCACAGGGTGAGGAACAGGGCATAGAGCCCGGCCGTCAGATACAGACCGCGACTGAGATAGAGGCCGATGGCCAGCATATCGACCAGGATCCAGACGACCCAATTTTCAATATAGCGCCGGAGCAGCATGACCTGCGCCGCCACGCTGCCCATGGCCACGGCAGCATCCCACCATGGTGCCGCCGCATTCGTAAAGCGGTGCATGCCCCAGCCCCACGCCAGCGTCGCAACCGCCGTCGCGGCCGGCCACAGCCAGCGCTGACGCGGACCCATGCGTGCCACGGCGACCGGCCCATCAAGCCCGCCCGCGCGCGCCCATGCCCACCAGCCCATGATCTGCACCACCGCAAAAAATGGCTGCAGCAACATGTCGGAATAGAGGCGCGCCTCCTGAAAGATCAGGAAATAGAGCGCCACCATGGCAATGCCAAAGGGGTAGTTCCAGATGCTGCGTCGCACCAGCAGGCTGATGTTTGCGACGCCCAGCGCAACCGCAATCCATTCAAGCGTGGATGGCATCACTATCAACGGCGGCGACCGTTGCCCTGATCTTCATTGGGGTCGCGATGGACCGCGTAGCGCCGCAATTCCTCATCATTGAGGCAGTAACGCTGTGCCGGGTTTTCGCCCGACGCGACGGCGCGTTGCCGATACATGATTTCGCTCAGCAATTCGCGGCGGATACCCATGCGCAACAGGAAATCATTATCTTCACTGGCGAGCAGCGCGCTTTCCTGTTCGACATCGCCGATCAGCTCCGTCGTTGCCTCGGTGCCGCTTTCGACACTGTAGCTGATGGCGCCGCGGTCGCCGGTAAAGGTGAACATGTGGACCATGAACAC